>JAOZLU010001147.1 GCA_029934695.1 Desulfobacterales bacterium
GCATTTTCGTGTCCACTTGTAAAACTTCGCCGTCGTAAGCCAGTTTTGCATCAAAATGTTTTGTCACTACATGATTATCTTTTTGATTTTGACAACTTATAAATGTCAGAGCATTCAAAAATATAAATAAAAGCATCAAAAAGCGCATAATTTCTCTCCTTGGCATAAAAATGGGGATACTACAAACTCGACTATCAAGTTTTTAAAATTTGACTGTATTTTCAATTATTTAAAAACTTGATACAAATATTCTGTCATCAAAATTCAAAAAGATAACATATTGAATTTATTGATAGGCATATAAAATTCAGGTTTAAAAATATCCAATAAATTCAGTCAACAGAAAAAAACTTGATAGTCGAGTACAAAGTTATTACTTACTTAACGAGATTCATCACTCACCGTGCAGTATCCCAAAGAAAATCAGCAGATCAGTTATTGAGTTTTCTATAACAAGAGATTATAATCATCTCTATCACTATGAGCACCATATGATTTGTATCTCACATTCGGATTATTGGCATCCTTAATTCGCCAATTCGCCAGTTTACTTTTTGACCTTCATAAAAGGATGCTTCATACTCATAAAATAAAATTTCGTTCACGCCGGGATAAATTCAGTGATGTGTCTTGGCTTTACTATCTTGCACTCCATCAAATGAATTTAGCGTAAGCTTTTGTTTTCATTAAATTCTCTCACAGCTATTTGCTATTTTTTTGACTGACCCTGAAAGAATTATTAAAGAAATCCGGTGCTTTTTCCTGAAGTTCACAAATCAGCCATATCACTACCTCAAGTTTGTGCCTCTTCTTTTCGCAGTAGTTATTATCCGGAACAGATATATCTCCGTAATACCAATGAGATAAAGCAGCACAAGCTCCGCCGCATAAAAATTTTGCCCAGCACTCATTGCATATTTTGTTGTTATCAACCCTGTTTTTCCCAAGTCTTCTGAACAGGTCAAATCCCAATTCAGAATCTTTTACATTACCGAGGCGATATTCCTTATTACCAGTAAACGTAACACAAGGATATATATCCCCATATGCGTCCACCGCTATCTGATTTCCATACGCAACACTACAGGAAGATATCCTAGGTATCTGGGCATAAATAACCTGAACATTTCAGCGCGTCTTTCTTGGAGAAATTTT
>JAOZLU010000628.1 GCA_029934695.1 Desulfobacterales bacterium
CGGATGATACGATTATTGTTCCGTAAACTTGATGTTTGATGTTCGATGTTTGATGCTCGATGTTTGATGTTCGATGTTTGATGTTCGATGTTTGATGTTCGATATTTGATGTTCGATATTCGATGTTTGATGTTCGATATTCGATGTTTGATGTCAGATGTTTGAAATTGGGAACTGATAAATGACAAGATGATAAACAGACTCAAAATTTATTTTCTCAGTATGATGTACCTTTTTTTATGGGCAGCGTCTTCCCAAGGCGGTTATCAGGTTATTCTCATACCAAGAATTTCGATTACCCCAGAATATGTGGATAACCTCTTCTCATCACACGACAATGAAGCTTATGATTATATTACTGTCATTTCTCCCGGGATTACTGCTCAGATAACGGAAAAAACCAGGGGGGCGACACTTTCTTATGACTTGGGGTACAGCTGTTATGACAGTTTTCCCCAATTCAACACGCTGCGCCATAACGCTCAGTTTTCAGGATGGGTCGAATTTTCAAAGCATACCCGGCTGGATTTTCAGAATGCATTCATACTTACTGAGGAATCTGTCACAAAAATTGAAGAATCGCCCGATGAAACTGAAACCCCGCTTGCGGAGCCTGAAAAGCATGTTGCAGAAAAGGAAACCGTCAGAAAAAGTCTGGAGCATCATTATACTTATGATGCAATTATAGCATTTACCCATCAGTTTGGCGAATCCGATGCCCTCAGCATGAAGTATGCATACAGTATCCTTGAAAATGAGGATCCCACGATTGAGGACAAGATAAGTCACACGCCCTCTGTGGACGTGACGTACTGGTTTATCCCCAGACAACTGAGCATGGAAGGGGGTGTTTCCTATACAAGAGATGAATTTTCAGACACTTATGAATCGCCCGGGTATTGGGAGGAAAGTATAAATCCGATCTTGGGCTTAAACTACTGGTTTATCCCGGACAGATTCGGTGTCCAAACAGGCGTTTCTTATACAACCGGCGAATATTCAAACCGGTCGGATGGCCTTAATCATTGGTATAAAAGCACAAACCCGTCAGTCAGTCTGACTTACCGGCCCAAGTTCTACCAGCTGGAACTTGAAGCAGGTCTTTCCTGCAAACGCGGCAGATTCTCAGACCCGTCGGACGATTTTGACAATTGGAGCGGGAATGTGGGCGTGAGCAAACAGTTTACCAAGAAACTGGGAGGGTTTGTCAAATATTCTCACAGTGTCATGGATTTCAAAGGAAATGGCGAAAACTACACCATCCATGATCCCTCAGTCGGCATCACCTATACTCCTGACGAGGGAGTGCCTGTATCTCTGAGTATCGGCTATTTTTTTCGGAACAGGCAGGTAAGTGAAAATGAATCCGCCATATCCTTAAACGGCGACATTGGAAAAACCTGGACCATCAGCAGATACGGATCCGTCAGTTTCAAAACATCAAGCGGATATGACGAAGACTATCTCGGAGCGGAAAAAATGGGCTTTGGCATCTATTATGATGCAGGATTTACAGGAAAGTATGTTTTTTCCAAAGAACTCAGCGGAGATGTTTACGGATCCTACAGGAGGGATAAATATGACGACCTCGAAACAACACGGGATGACGAAACCAGAGAACTGGGTTCAGGTCTTGTTTTTCAAAAGAAATGGTTCACTGTGAGGGTTGATTATTCCTACCGTACCGTTAATTCAACCTTAAGCGAAAACGACTATGAGGAGAATCGGATCCGCTGGCAGGTGTCGCTGGCTCCTTTTCGTCCGATTCGCATATTTCAGTGATCGTTCATTCACTGTATATTCAAAATCGTAAAATCAATAACTTGCAGAGGAGGTGAACATGTCTGTTAAAAACACACTTACAGCAGCGGCCATTATGATTCTCTCCATGTTTTTTCTGAGTTATATCAGTCATGGAGAGGTTGTTCATCCGAACAAACCCTTTAAAACTTTTCCAAAACAGATTGACGAATGGGTGGGAAAAGAGAGGTTTCTTGATGAAAATATTTTCGACGTAGTGGGAGTTGACGATTATTTTCTATGCGATTATGATAATTCAAAGTCTCAGCAGATTAATCTTTATATCGGGTTTTACCAGAGTCAGCGCGAGGGGGATCTGATTCATTCCCCAAAAAACTGTATGCCCGGCGCGGGATGGAATATCACCCGGACATCCCTTGAAGAAATGGAAATTCCCGGTATCCCCTCCGGTAAGACGAAAGCAATCAAGCTTATTGTAAAAAAAGGACCCCATAAGCAGATCATGCTGTACTGGTTTCAGTCAAGAGGCAGAATAATTAACTCTGAGTATATGCAGAAAATTTATCTGGTCATTGATTCGATCACACGCAACAGAACAGACGGATCCTTTGTGAGACTGATAGCACCGGTTACCAATGATAATGAGGCCGAAACCCTGAACCGTATGAAGGATTTTGCAAAGCAGCTTATGCCCTTGTTGAATGATTATATTCCTTCATAAAAACTTGATGTTTGATGTTTGATGCTTGGTGTTTGATGCGTAAATGTAAACTGGCGGAGTCCTGATCATGCTTTGATTATCCGATCATGGACGTTATACAGGAAACCCGATTTTTTGAAAAACCGGAGCAGAAGGCGGCATATTACTGATAGATGAGATTGATACAGGGCTTCATTTCACTGTGATGGAGAATATGTGGAGGTTGATCACCCAAACTGCCAAAAGACTGGATGTTCAGGTTTTTGTAACAACTCATAACAGTGATTGCTGGACAAGATCGCTGGAAGCGGATCAGACAGCTATTTTTGGACGCATTCTCAGAACTCCCTGATGAATTTCCGAAACAAGGGCTGATTCACTCAAATGAGAACGGATTAAAATTGGGAGTCTGGATTATGCCAGATAATCAGACAAACGGAATTGATTTAAATTTCAATTAAGAAGGAAACAGGTGAATAATGAAGAAACTTATATATTCAATCCACGCTCAGACAGTTATTTTAATATTATCCTTTTCAGCCCTTTTTTATCACACCATTGTCAAGATGGTGAATGACTGGTCCATTGATGACAATTATTCACACGGATTTCTCATCCCCCTGATTACCGGCTATATGATCTGGCAAAAGAAAGAAGAACTTTCAGCTTACGAGTTGAAGCCGAGCAATCTGGGGCTGATTTTTATTATCATGGGCATGTTGCTGCATATTGTGGGGAATATCGGCGCGGAGCTGTTCACAATGAGATTTGCAATCATTGTGACGGTTTTCGGATTGTCCCTGTACATTCTGGGAAAGCAGCTCACCTGGGAAATCATCGTTCCCATTGCTTATTTGATATTTATGATCCCCATTCCTGCGATTATCTGGAACAAACTGGCTTTTCCCCTTCAGTTGTTTGCAGCAGATCTGACCGCTGATGTTATAAAATTCATCGGTATTCCGATTTTGCGGGAAGGAAACATACTGCATCTCTCAGAAACCTCACTGGAGGTGGTGGATGCATGTTCCGGACTTAGGTCTCTGACCTCACTGCTGGCTCTGAGCGGTGCTTTTGCCTATATTGTCGCCCTGCATAATTTTAACAGATGGATTCTCTTTCTTTCAGCGATCCCCATTGCCATATTTGTGAACATTCTCCGTCTGACTGTGACAGCATATATGGCCCACCATATCGGGGAAAAGGCGGCCCAGGGGTTTTTACATGAAATGTCGGGGATGATGGTCTTTGTTGTGGCTTTTGTACTTCTTTTTCTGCTCTCTTTAATCCTTACAAAGATCGAAGAAAAATTTGTCTGACGGAGACTTGCAACTTGTAGGGTGGGTGGAGGATTTCGATTTTTTACGCAGTAAAAAACGAAACCCGCAACCCACCTTGACAATTGGCAATTGACAATTGGCAATTGGCAATCGGCAATTGACAATTAACTTGTAGGGTGGGTGGAGGATTTCGAT
>JAOZLU010000629.1 GCA_029934695.1 Desulfobacterales bacterium
GGTTTCGGACGGGGTTGCAAACCCCGTCCGGCAGTCTCAGCCTGATGCATATGGGGCACACAATTTTTTTCCTGGTGCATGTGCTAAAGGAATTGTTTTTTTTCGATTATCCACTTAGCAGATGACGGCATTACAAGCATCAATCATCTGCCAATCATGCAGAATTTCCCAATTGTCATGGAAAGAGATTTAAAACATTGTTGATTTGCTCCAGTTTCAGCAATCGTTTTTTAACAGGCAATCCGCCACCATATCCGACAAGCTCCCCGTCACTTCCAATTATACGATGACAAGGAATAATTATGCCAATGGAGTTTGCTCCGTTTGCACCGGCAACTGCCCGGACAGCTTTTTCATTGTTTATATTTTTTGCCAGCTGCAAATATGTTGATGTAGTTCCATAAGGCACTTCCATCAGAGCAGCCCAGACACTTTTCTGAAAATCAGTCCCTACCATCAGCAAAGGAATGTCGAACTCTTTTCTGGTTCTGTTAAGATACTCATCAAGCTGTTCTCTTATTTTTTCCAAAATCTCATCGTCATGTTCCACAAAATTGGCATTCAGTCCTTTTTTAATTCTGCCATCAACTGTTTTCCTCATTTTTCTGTATCTGAAATCAAGCAGACAAAGTTTGCCTTCAAAAGAACCCAAAATCAGTTCCCCGATTTTAGTTTTGTGATACTGTATGTTGATCTGGTTCATTTTATGTGTTTCCTTTTTTTCTGATTATAACGGTTTTAGGGGAGGCATTGAACGTGAATGGCCCGTACCCGTAAACGTGCCCGTGCATGTTATATCCACTGGTACGGGCACGTTCACGGGGGACTGAACGGGATTCATCACTATTGCAGCAAATCATAAATTCGTCCCCCCTCTTATCTATTATATAAGAGAGGGGTGACGAACTTGTAAGTTGTGGTACTACCTCTGTAGGACTACCAAAATAATAATTGTCAGACAAAACCTGAACAAACTTCAGTCCATTTAACAAAGATATAACTTTGTGTCAACTTTATACAATAACCAACAGTGAAAAATTGCTGATTATAACGCTTTTAGAGGACTCCCCGCATCCGTTATAATCAGACAAAAACCTGACAAATAAGATAAGCGGCGGAGCACTTCATCTATAGGTCAGGCAATTTCAATGTGCAACTTTTTTCCTAGTGCATGTGCTATACGTTCTAATGATTCTAACGATATTGCAGTATTTTCAGGATCTAATATTCGGTCTAACTGGTAACGGCTGGTTTGCATTTTTTTTGCCAAATTAATTTTAGATATCTTTGATTTTTTCATGATGTCAGACAGTTGTAGTGAAATCAAATGTTTATGTGCTCTTGCTGACACTTCTTCAAGGATGCCTTCTTCATTTAAAAAATCGTCAAAATTGTTTCCTCTGTGTAAATTCATTGCTTAACCTCACTATTAAGGAATTGTTTTTTTCGATTATTAGCAATATTCAATTCTTTTGACGGTGTTTTCTGCGATTTTTTTATAAATCCATGCAACAATATTATTTCATCAGTATGGACAGTGAATAAAATTCTTGCAATGTCACCTTTATTACTCAAATTAATTCTGATTTCCCACAATGCTGTGTCAAGTTTTCTGACTAAAGGCATACCCAATGGCCAACGAAACTGAACAAGCTTGATATCTTCACCGATTATTTTTCTGTCATCTTTGGTAAATTCTTTTAACCATTCCCGAACCGTCCCGATGCACTTTTGAAAAAATACACTGATAATATTGGTTCAGCCTTCATGTTCTGATATGTACCATTTGTGTCAACATTTATAAGTCCATTGCCTAACCGACGCAAATCAGCCGTCGCAAAAGCATCGTGAGCGGTCGGCGGCATTTGCCTTGTCATGGCATCTTTCAATTATTGCCACGAAGTAGCTTCAGAATTACAGTTGCTTTTTGATTGTTTCGCTCTTCTATTGGTTTTAACCCATTGGATGAAAAGTGCTGAGTCCATGATATTACAGGATGAGAATCATATTTAGATAAAAGAACCGCTCAATTCAGGTTGAACCTTTAATATTTCTCATTCTTCCAAGAATTTCTTTCTTAAATTCTCTCTGATTATAACGGATTCAGGGGAGCCCTGTGAATCCTGCTCTGATCCTTCGGCAGGCTCAGGGGCCGAACGCGGAGAACCGCAGAGTTCTACTGTCTTCTCTGCGTCCCGGCCCTGAGCTTGTCGGAAGGGCCGAAGGGCATTTACCAATCATACAGGATTTCCCAGTTTTCATGGAAAGAGAGGTCTTTCTGGCTGTAACGATACGACAAGGTCTTCCCAGTACCTGCCTCGTTGTCTGCATTTTTTTTCCAGTAGCGCAGATAAATTGCCGGCAATTCTTCCTGCCATACCTCTTTTTCTTCGATGACCTTCCACACGGTTCCGAATTTTTTGCTTCTGACCCTTTCACCCACATGGGGGATATCCAATTTTTCCCGGATGTCCTTGAATTTATAGGCAGAATGCTCTTCATAGTCCAAAACTTTCTCGCCAAATATCATAATGGCCACAGCCCCGAGGGGAGCGGTTAAAAGAATGGATAAGACTGCCACCGCCAGGATCACCTCACCTGATGCCACGCCCGCGGCAAGAGGGACTGCACCAATAGCCGCCTGAACAGTTGCCTTGGGAATATAGGCCACCACGCAGAAAAGCTTTTCTTTCCAGTCAAAGGGGGTTCCGAAAAGAGAAATGTATGTTCCGATGCTGCGAAAAACAAGGCCTGTCAGAATCACGGCCGCGCCTGCCAATCCTGCTTCCCATGCCACATGGATGTTCACCTGTGCCCCCACAAGCACAAAGAGCAGCAGTTCTGCAAATACCCAGACTTTCTTCAGCTTTTGGGAAATAATATGTGCGATGGATTCGGATTTTTCCAGAATGATGAAGCCGATGGCCATGACGCCCAGAAGGCTTGCAATGGGAATATAAGCTTCACAGATATGCTCCAGCCAAGTCAGCATAATGGCAGTCCCAAGAATAATCAGGGTGCGTTTGGGAGGTCGCCAGTCGTATTTCGTAAAAAGCAGATACAGAAAGTATCCGGGGACAAGCCCGACAACAATTCCCAAGACAATGGATATGGGGATTTCGGCCAGCTTTGCGATAAGATTCATTTCTCCGCCGCCGTACATGCCAAGGAATACAGTAAACAGAACGATAACAAAAACATCATCCAGCGAAGATGCCCCGAGAATCAGGGTGGGGATGCCCTTTTTTGCGCCGCGTCCCCGGTCCATGAAATCAATCATCAGGGGAACCACAACCGCTGGGGACACCGCGGCCAGAATGCAGCCCAGGATGACTGCTTCGAGACGCGTGATATGCAGGAGCGCGGGCGCGACAAGCATCACCCCGACAATTTCAAAAACAGCAGGGACGCTGCTCATCATGGCGGCAGCCCGGCCAACCCGGTTCAGGGTATCCCGGCGGAGTTCAAGGCCGGCCCGGAGCAGAATCACAATCAGGGCGATTCTTCTGAAATCGCCTGAAACAGCCATCATCTCCTGTGACATCAGATTGAAGACATAAGGGCCTGCCAGAACGCCGACCAGAAGCATTCCGACAAGTCCGGGAAGTTTTAACCATCGGATCAGATGATCCGCGCTCAGGCCCAGAATGATGATGAGTGCCAAACTGAATGCCATTAAGACCCCACTTTCTTAAAACCCCTCTGGAGTGCGAAAATTATTTTTCACACCTTGGACATTTTTTTTGCCGATTCAAATTCTGATAATTCATTTCATAAAATACGGGAAAAGTCAATGAACATATTTTTGAAGTTCTGAATTCATTCTTGACAGACAACTCATTTCACCGTAAGCATCAAATTCCAAATAATAAATTCCAAATAACAAATAAATAACAAATAACAAACTCCAAATTCCAAATAAATA
>JAOZLU010000630.1 GCA_029934695.1 Desulfobacterales bacterium
ATTCAGTCCCGAGTTTGTTGTTTTTCGGGTTTGGTTGATAAGCTTGTTCTGAAAAGTGTCTGCTTCAGACGGACAAAATGCTTCCCGTGAATCCGGCAGGGAGAAATCCTCCAAAAGCCTTTCATTGGGTAGAGTCAGGGTTCGGACAATTTGCGGAACACAGCATTCCACACTGCATTCCCACGCAAAGTGTGGAAACAAGAGGAACTAAGCCGTCGCCGGCAGCATCATCTTGCAGGCTATGGATAAATAAGATTAAACAATTTATTCGCCAAATTTTTATCAAGACGCTTGAGAATTTTATATTGTTCAAGCGCTGCGCCTGTGTTGTTAATAAATAAAGACAAGACTCCTAAGTTATAATGAGCCATTACATCATCAGGCTTAATCCGAATAGCCTGTTTACAGGCATCTATCGCTTTTTTATTAAGTCCGAGATGAGCATATCTAAGCCCTAAGTTATGATGGGCTTCTGCATAATCAGGATCAATCCGAATGGCCTGCTTATAGGCTTCTATTGCTTCTTTATTGCGGCCAAGTTCTGCATAACTATATCCTAAGCCATAATGAGAACTTGCATAATCAGGATCAATCCGAATAGCCTGCTTAAGGGCTCCTATTGCCTCTTTGTAGCGGCCAAGCTGAATATAGCTAGATCCTAAGCCACGATGAGGATTTGCAAAATCAGGATTAATCCGAATGGCCTGTTTAAAGGCTTCTATTGCCTTTTTGTGGTGGCCAAGTGTGTCATAGCAAAACCCTAAAATACAATGAGCCAATGCATCATCGGGCTTAATCCGAATGGCCTGCTTATAGGCTTCTATTGCTTTTTTATGAAGACCGATCTCGCCATAGCTAATCCCTAAGCTAAAAAAAGTCTCTGCATCGTCGGGCTTAATCCGAATGGCCTGCTTATAGGCTTCTATTCTCTTTTTATGAAGACCGATCTCGCCATAAGCTATCCCTAAGCTAGAAAAAGCCTCTGCATCATCAGGCTTAATCCGAATGGCCTGCTTATAGGCTTCTATTGCTTCTTTATTGCGGCCAAGTTTCGCATAACTATATCCCAAATTATGATGAGCCAATGCATGATCAGGCTTGATCCGTATGGCCTCCTTAAAGGCTTCTATTGCCTCTTTGTAGCGGCCAAGCTCGGCATAACTGACTCCTGATTCAAATTGAGATGAAGCCTCATCCAATTTTTCTTTGCTGATACCATAAGCCCACTCTGCAATTGTCTTTCCGGTTTTCATCCCCTTCAGACTCAGCACACTCTTTCCCGATACTGCAAAGTTGAGATTTTGCCCCTCTGCAAACTGGAATGTAGCCACCCCGATAACCTCTCCCTTCATGTTCACCACAGGACTCCCGCTTGACCCCGGAGAGACGGGAGCGGAAATCTGGAAAAATTTTTCCCCGCCCGGCATTTCACGGACAGCGGAAGCAATCCCCTCGCTCACAGTCTGCTCAAGTCCCATAGGGCTGCCGACCACAAGCAATTGTTCCGCCACATTCGGCAAATCACCGGTAACTATTGTCCATCTGACAAGTTTTTCAGGGATATCCACCGATACTTTTATTATATCCATATTTTCGTTTTCGGCAATAACCAATTTGATTGGATACACTTTGCCGTCATAAGTTTTCACTTGGGCATCATAAGCCTTTTTGAGAACATGATAATTTGTAACAAGATGACCTTTTTTATCAACAAAAAAACCGGTTCCAAAGCCCGAAACATTTTTGTCAATATCGTAAGTGATAACCGTAACAACGGCCGACTGAATTTTCTTCACCACTTTTGTAAAATCAGACTCAGCTATTACTTGGCTTGTCAGTGCAAGAGTAAAAAAGAAAATCAAGATAAATTTCAATCTTTTATACATAAAATCTCCTTGAAAAACCTTGAATAATACAAAATATAGAATCAAAAAAATCGGTACGCTTTAGTTTATAATTCTAAAGACATCTGTCCCAATTTTCTTTTTCTCTGTTCCCTTCTTAACATTTTTATCGTTTGTTTATATGCGCTTTTTATATTCATAAGAATATGGCGGTGATTATGCTGATCGCCATGACACAAAATACAAAGAGCTTTCAGATTTGATCGGCGATTATCACTTTTTACCCCATTTATATGATGAGTATGGAGAAGGCTGTGATATTTGGGATCAGATAAATCCACATCGCATTTTTCGCATTTCCATCCCACTGATTCACGATAATTCTTTGAACTTTCCTTCCAATCTCCAGCGTAGCTGTTTCCGGGATAGTCATGCTTTGTGTATCTTGGTTTTTCTGTAAAGTAAGTTTCATATTCTTTGAAAAATTCCTCAATATTAAAACTGTTACAAACCAGTTCTCTTCTTCCCATAGACGTTGCGCTTCCTTTGTAATTAAATCTTCTCAGACAATTTTTACAAACTTTCAAACGGATTAAATCTTTTGTTGCTTTTCCATATATATCTGTATCCTCTATTTCAAACAGGCCGCTCGTTTCTTGCGTCCAAATATATCGGTCAAAACGACCTCCTTCCTTCATGCTTCTGATCGTTTTACAATCTGTGAGATGAAACTTCTTTTCTCTTTCTGGAATATAAAGCAGAATATGATCGCCTTCAGGGTTGATTAATAAATTGCCATCCGGCGTAAGTTTCTCTCCTATCTCATTAAGATCATAAACAGTTCCAGATTTCAGAGGCTCAAGGGGTTTAAGAGTTGCATCACTACGCCATTTTATAGGAGTGGCTCCCATCTTTTTCGTAAGTGACTCTAACTCACTAAAATCAATATCCAATTTCATAGTTAGCCCCCTTGAAGAATTTTTACGATTTGTTCTTCCGCATTGGTACGAACCCTGAATTCTACACGCCTGGATCGTTCTTTATCTTCTATATCATTATTGTAGATCAGTTTGCTTGATGAAAGCCCGTTTGCAGTAATATTACTTTTTGCCCATTTACGATAAGTCTCAACTTCTTTTAATGAAAGGCAAAATTCTAACACTGCTCTGGTTCTGTCTTGTGAGAGTCTCATGTTAAAAAAATAAGCTTCATCTTCGGATATTCCATTCCGCCACTCAGAAGATGTATGACCTTCTATACGCACTTCTTCAATATTATCCTTAAATTGCTTTAAGTTCAATATCTTCAAATATCTCTGAAAAAAGTCCGTAAGAATTTCTTTGAATCCCGGTTTTAAAGATGCTTCACCAATATCAAATAAGATGTCAGGCTCCCTGAACCGCACCGATAAAGTTTTCTGATCAATTTCGGCATTCCATTGTTTTAAATCATGCTTAAATTCTACAAAAAGCGCCTCATACAAATCAACCTGAGTTTCAGTATATTTGACAGCGACTTCTTTAATCTTATCCCGTTCTAAAGCAACATCTCTCATGTAGCTTAATGCAATAAAAAGAAAGATAATCATCAGGCCGGACATTAAATCTGAAACGGATATCCAATATCCTTCTTCTTCTGATTTGGAACTGCCAAACAAGCCATTAACGGACATCTCCCCTCCTCTCAATTTCATTAGCGATTTCAATTAGTCTGCGAAGTTTATCAGTAAGTGGAGAATAATCATCTACAAATTTTCTGGATAATGCTGTAAGGTGTTTACCCATTAATTCGACTACGCGCTTAATTTCTCCCTGCATTTGTTGGTCAAGTTCAGCAACTTGCTTGTTTAACACTTTATTATTTTCTTTCATTATGATTTCAACATTGTTCTTTATATCAACAAATGTTTGTTCCATATCTTTATTCAGTTCTTTGATAACATTCTTTATTTCATCTTGAAACGCTTCAGAAGTAGCCTTTACATTTTGCCCAAGTTGCTTGAATCCTTCTTTAAGTTCGTTAAAACCTGCTTTTTGATGCGCAAGAGAATTGTTAAAAAGAGTCAAGCTTGTTTTCAC
>JAOZLU010000631.1 GCA_029934695.1 Desulfobacterales bacterium
TTTGATGTTTGATGTTTGATGTTTGATGTTTGATGTTCGATGTTCGATGTTTGATAATTCATAATTTGCAACAGAGGGGATGAATGGAAAATGGCAGATGAAAACAAATCTGAAGATATTGATGAGTCGGGGGATGTTGACAAAAGACTGGATGAAATACTTAATAAATATAATCTGCAAAAAAGGCCCGCAGCCCCGACTTCCAGACCGAAAGTAATAGGAGGTGGGGGATACAGGCCGCCGGTAACGAATTATTATAAAACACAAAATGTCACATCAACCTCGTTTGATGCAGAAAATCTGCAAAGAGTTGTGGATGAAATCAAAGTGATCGAAGATGGAATAAAAAGCATCATTGCATCAAGAACGAAAAAGGTCATTGAAGAAAAGGTCCCTGTTGAAAAACAGAGGCCGGTGAAATACAGCCTGCTTGGAAAATCAATGGTTGTCCTGGGGCTGAAAAAACAGAAAACAGAAACCTACACTGACCTTGAAATTGTAAAAAAGGAAATCCCCCGTCAGCCTGATGAAGTCCTTATTACGGAGTTCAGAGGCATGATTGATGATTATATAAACAGCCTTAAAGGATTAAATGAGGGGCTGAGGGATACGGTGGTTGAGGTTGACGGCATCGTCAGGAATCTCACAGAGGTCAGTGACGCGTTCACAGATCAGATCCACAGTGACAGAAAGGCTTATGATGCCCAGATAAAATACAGCAGGGAACTTGAAATACAACTGGGGGAACTCATCCCCATCCATGAGTCCATGTCCCTCATAGATGACCGTTATGCCCAGGTTGAAAAAGTAAGGGATCATCTGGAAATGGCTTTGAGAGAGAGCCAGGGAATGGAACTCAAATATAAAACCAATATTGACATGGGCGTCAAATATCAGATCGCCCTGAAGAGCTACAGAACACTCATCAATGATTTCAAGGAAAGAGGCGATATCCACGTCAACATGGTTGACAAATTTGCAGATGGCGCGTCCCACATGAAAATTGCAGTGGACAATGTTTCCCAGATATGCTCGGGCGTGGCAAAGGTTACCCAGTCCATGATTATGATCGTGGAAAGCATTGATGACGGCAACCGGGTATTGGGCAGATATGCCTCGCTCATAGGAGACCAGATGACATCCAATCCCCAATGGCAGATGGAATACAGCGCGTTGCAGGAAGCCGAAGCCACCTATAAAAAGAATGACGAGCAGAGAGTTGTGCAGATCGAAGACAACAGGCAGGAAATGGAAAAGCTCATCACCAGAAAAGAATAAGAAAATGGATAAAACAGCCATCCGGCAGATATCGGCAGCCATACGAGGCATTCATCCGGTAAAGTTCACATCTTATGTGGATGATTATGTAAAAACTTCAGCCATAACGGATGCAGGTGTCAAAAATCGGGTAAAAACCGGATTTTTCGGTAAAAACCGAATTTTGTCCGAAAAAAGAATGTATGAGGATTATTATCCCAGAATTGAACAGGAAGCGTCCGTAATACTCTCTCAGTTTGCAGTTTCATTAAAGCATATCAGAAACTTCCAGTTCAAAATGAACGGACAGCATAAAGGAATCCCTGACACAGATCAGAAAACCCGATTGTACTTCAAAAGGATCAAACAGCAGCAGACAGAGCTTCTGCTGGGAATTTCAGAAGAAGTGGAAATCGTCCGGAACATGATCAGACAGGCCGGGGAAATGCGCGGCATCATACAAAACCATTCAAAAAAATTGCAGGAAGCCGCTTTCCTTATGGATATTGTGGGAGAACGACTTTCTCAACAGTCCATACCTGTCATTCATGAGCCGGAAACTGGGCATGACGCGCAGTCCGCGCGGCGCATCCCCCAGCTCCGGCCAGAGAACGGGCAGGACGAAAGAATGCCAGCGATTTGGAACGAAGGAATGATCCCACTGGAAATAAAAGATAATGACAAATCTGTTCGGCAAATAGCCGGAACGCTTCAGGATATAAAGGCATTTGAAGATACATGGGTTGTCGCGTCAGGACAGGATTCAGAAGAACACCGTCTGGGAAAATGGCCTTTGTCACATTACGATATCATAGGGGATTCCTATAATGAGATTAAACAGAGAAAACAACGGATCATCACAGGGATCAGGGAACTCAGGCAGGGTTGGAAATTTCTAAAGAAGCTGGCAACAAAGGGATATTCCCATCGAATGCAGCGGGGACTTGATGCACTCCTCAGTAAACACGATAACAGAATGCATGAATTCCAAAAATATGTTCAGGAATGCAGAGCAGAGGAATTTCCGGAATATTAGAGGGCAGAAACCGGAAGGCAGACTCTGGAAATGGGACAAATCCCAGATATTCCGTTTCAGTTCTCTGCCCCCTGTCTTCTGCCCGGAAGGTGTGAGATGAGAAGAACGCAGAAATACCAAAAGATTGAGAGCGAACTGGATAAAATTATCATAGCGGAAATAAATATCAGATTCACCGGAAAACAAAAAACGCAAAATCCTCATAAAATTAAAGAAATCATAGAGAAGAAAAACAGGGAAATCGTCAAAAGCCATCAGAGGGGAAAAATTGCCTCAAACCTGTCCATGCTCTTTTCAGCCTCTTTGCAGATAAAAGAAGGCGGGAAACTCTATTTCGGACAATATGACCTGAATAAAAAAGATTTTGAAAGTTATGTTGGAAAAAAAAACAGATTTGAAGCACTGCTGGGAGCATCATTAAACACCTTGGGGGAAGAGGATTTAATAAATATTGTCTATCGGAAGAGAAAAATATTTGATGATGAATATGACAGGGCAAAGGAAATAATAACGCTTGTCAAACAGGCACTGGAGATCAGAGACACCGCGGAAACTCCTGATCTGATGATACCCAAAGATGAAGCGTCGGCAATTTCATATCTTGGAGAAATAGCACCTCTGAAAGCCGCTGTACAAAAAATAGAATCACGATATATTGAACTCAGAGAAGATATTTATATTGAAGAGATGCTGAAGCAGTTGCAGAGCGCAATCAACCTCACACTCAAAAGTATTACTTTGCAGGGTCAGAAAGCATCCAGATTCCTCTTTGACCAGGCAAGAGCAGTTTTTCAAAGCCACAAATCCGCCAAGACCGGTATCTCCGCTGTTGAGGAATTTATAAGACAAAAAGAGGAACTGGTAAGATATCACAGTCTCTTTGACAGTATAGGAGATGAGAACAGAAAAAAACAGACCGGGGCTTTTATTTCAACGATTGAGGCAGCCATCGTCAATCTTCAGAAAGATGCTGCCAAGCAGAAAAAGCGTGAAGCCGATGTTTCAGGGAAAAATACCCAGGATGTAAAAGAGGCTTATGAGCATTTTCTTGAAATAAAAAAAATGTATTCCCAAGGGAAGCTTGACACAACGCACAAAAGGAAGAATGCCATATCAGGGATAAAAAAGTCCCAGACAATTCTGAAATCAAACGGACAGCGGGTAAAAGCAAGAGAAATCGAAAGGTTTCTGAACTCAACAGGCATTGGCAAAAAGGAGGAAACTGTTTTGCCTGATGCGCCGCAGGAACAGAACCTGTTCTATAAAAGAGCATTTCTGGCAATATTGCCCATAACAATCATGCTGGCACTGTTAAACGCTTATCATCTCCTGTCAGGATGCAAGCCAAAACAGAACCGTAAAATTGCACCAGTTGCAGAACACATGGAAAAAGAAAAAAAGCCTGAAAGCCGGAAGCGCGGAACAGTAGAAGCGTCTGTAAGTGAAAAGAAAACTGAGGCGGCTGAGGCCCCGCAACCCGCAATGCAGAATCCGTAACCGGCTTGTCATCTGTCAGCGGAGTGGGAATACGCACAGGAGCGTATTTACAAATTGAAGGAATCGTTCTTTCATTGTCCCGCAGGGATTTCAGAATGTAGGGTGGGTGGAGCGAAGCGAAACCCACCT
>JAOZLU010000107.1:0-4908 GCA_029934695.1 Desulfobacterales bacterium
ACATCCAACATCCAACATCCAACATCCAACATCCAACATCCAACATCCAACATCTAAGAAATAAGCTTCTTGATTCCTTCAATAAGTCTGGGCTCATCCGCATCTTTTTTCATGACATCAAGCCGGATCAGGTCGGGTTTTTCTGTCAGCAGTCCCGATTTTTTAAGGTATTTTTCAACTTCGGTGCTGCTGCTGGGTCCCATACCGTGTTCAGCAATGGTGATTCCGACCCTGTTCGTATATGTCAGCATTTTTTTCAGTTCAGGAATGGTCTCCTTACCGTCCGTGTCCCAGTCATCGCCGTCAGTGCCGTGAAAAACATAAATATTGTAGTCCTGAACCAAGTTTTCCTTATCAACAATTTCGCTGACCAGACGGTAAGCAGACGCGACTTTTGTGCCGCCGGCGACTCTTGAATTATAATACGTGTAGAAATCAGGGACCTCTTTTGCCTCTGTGTCATGAAGGATAAAACGGGATTCCACCTGTTTTTCATACTGATACAAAAGCCAACTGTAAATCAGAACATGCTGGGATACCACGACTTCGGTGGGCTTCCCGGACATGGACCCGGAGTAGTCCCTGAGAAAAAAGATCATGGCCTGGGATTCGTAATCCTTTTCACGGGAGAGGATTCGATAAATTTTATCATTGGGAGCGATCAGGAATTTTGCGGGATCAATATTGTTGATGTCGGGAACATTTCCCAAGGCAATATTGGTTTCCAGAATTTTTCTCATCGTGGCTTTTTTATCAAGAAGCTGGCCAAAACCCCGGTGTTTGTCTGTCATATCATAAGTGTAACGGGTGAGGGAACGCTTTTTGCCCTTGTCTTTGAGATTGGGGAGTTCAAATTTCTCTGTGAGAATTTTGCCCAGATCATAAGCGCTGGATTCCATTTCGTGAGGGCCGCCTTCTCCCTGCCCGGGGCCGGCACCTGATCCGTCCGGCGATTGGATCGGCTGCTCGCCGATGACTTCCCCTTCCTGCCCGTCGCCTGATCCGCCCGACGCTTCCCCTTCTTCCGGAGGTTTTATGGAGTCATGAATGAATTTCTCTTCCACCGTGCTGGGAACAACAACAATCTTGTCTTTACCTCCTTTTCCCGGTTTGACCAGACGTCCCACACGAATTTTTCTCGGAAAACCATCCTTTTCTCTCTGCTTGTCCTGTTCCAGCAATTCGTCCAGAGAGCGGAGGCAGGTAGTATAAGGATAGGGAGGAGGGGGCATGGCCTGCAATACAGAAAAATCATCGTATTCATAGATGTTATGACGAATACGGGGAATTTCATTTTCCACGTCCGGCTCGGAGGCATGGGGAATGTCATGGGATAGCCCTTCGTCATACAACTCCGCAAGGACCATCTCCTCCTGTTCGGGTGTCATGCCTTTTTTTTTCAGTTCTTCATAAATTTTTCGGAGTTCAGGATTCATAATATTTCTTCCTTAATTACAAGAAAGGTTAGGGGTTGGAGGTCAGAGGTTGGGGAATCAGAGCGTTCCGAACTTTTCCAATTTCCGAAATCCGCTATCTGGTTCCTAACCTCTCCCTTCTGACCTCTCCTTCCTTATTTTCCCAAGGCACCTTCAGCATTTATGGCGGTGCCAATGCTTACAGTACCCGTGTTTATTACAAGGTCATAATTTGTGGGGTCAGAAATGTCCGCGTTAAAATATTTTTCTGATTATAACAGATTTAGGGAAAGGCCGTCCGTGAACATGGCCCGTGAAGATTCATCCAAGAACCACCATGAATGTAGGGCGGGTGCAGCGAAGCGGAACCCACCTTACCCTGAAGTCCTGAATCTTTGCCCCTATTTTTCATCTTCCTGTGTGCAGAAATATTCAATGGTTTTCTGTGCACAGGTTTTGCAATAGTTGAGCTTGGTCAGCATGGTGCCAATCATGCGGTCATACAGCTTCTGATTCTCCTCATTGGTACGATTTGCCAATGCGCCGATGAGACTGCCAGCTCCTGCAATATCAGATTTGAGCCGAACATCGGTGATCGCCTTGACCAAATCCAGATTGTCCATGAAATCATAATCAGGATCCACGGATATCTTCTGGCCATAAATTTTTCGGATGGATGTTCTGAAGGTTTCCCGCCTTTCCTGTGTCTTGAGTTCCAGCCGCTCCTCAACGCTCTTGATGTAGCGTTCATCAATCTTCAACGCTCTGAGTTCCCCGGTCTGAGGGTCTCTGTATTTCCACATTTTGTCAGGCCCCAGGTTTTCGGCATCAATCCCGATGATCATATTCACATAGTTCATCACGTCCCTCCGGATGGCAAGCGGCTCATCCATATAGGCGTTGAACATTTCAGTCATAATGCGTTCCCGGTACATGCCCTTGGCAATCTTGAGGTCTTCCAGATACTTGGCCCTGTCACTGGCATCTGTCACATAATCCAGAATTACCCGTTCAAGTGCCTTGTAAATGTCATACGCAAACATGCACCGGCCTTCATTGGTTTCGGAACTTTCAATCAGCAACTGGATGGATCTGCCCAGGTTCCGCTGGCCCAGGCCCTTCTGACCAAAACGCTTTGTGATGTCGGGATTCTGATTGAGCGTGTCAATGACTTCAGCCAAAGTTTTGATGCTCTTTTCGCCGGCCACTTCACCTGCGGCCAGTTTCATTGTTTCAACAGGTGTCAGCTTTTCAGACCGTGGAAGGCGGGACAGGACCGATGCCACTGACGCGGCATAATTCAGGTTGGGGTCCTGGTGCAGATTTTCCTTGGTAAGAGTGGTCCGAGCCTCGTTTCCGATGGTATATAAGGTCAGATCCTCCTGAAGCTTGTAGTTCGTGTTGTGCGAGACGTAGCAGATACGGCATCGGTCAACAATGGGGGCTTCCTCTTTTTCGGAAAGAAAGCGGTTGAATTCCGAGTTGTTGCTTGTGGCGATGATCAGGGTGTCAATGGGCCACTTGAATCCGTCAATTTCAATGGAGCGGTTCTGGATAACGCCCAGATAGACCTGAACCAGGTCTTTTTTGTTCTTGTATATTTCATCACTGAAATGAATACCGCCCCCGGCAACACGCGCCAAGGCCCCGCGTCTCAGGTCGAAACGATACGGATTGTTGGTGTCAGTGATGTGGAGCAGTCTCTGGATGGATTCTTCCCCCAGCAGGTCCACGGCAGAAGAGGTGATCTTGTCTTTTGCCGGATATTTTCCTGTCACAGTTCCCAGACTTTCCGTGAGCGGAACCGGAACAATCTGGACGAATTTGAGCATTTCGTCAATACCACCATCTGTCAAACTTCGGATATCATTCCATATATAACCGCTGCATGCTCCCATGGGGCGATAGTTGTCATAAAGGGCTTCGATACCCTCGTCTGAAAACCCGATCTGTTTGGAAAGAAAGGTTCTGTTTTCATCAGGATCATCAAAAAGGTTCATGGCCAGAATCATGGGATCTTCATAAGTCTGGGATTCAATGGTGGTAAGCCTTCCGTAAGTGCCAAACTTGTCCATGCCGGTGAATTTGAAGGTATATTTCCGATTCTGCGGTTTGAGCAGGAAACTGCGGTATTTGGCGCAGAGATATTCAACAAAGAATGTTTTGCCGTTTCCCGGTTCTCCCACAAGCACATACGCCATTTCTTTGGATGATCCGCCCTCGGCCGCATCTTTGACATACGAGACAAAGCTGTTGAGTTCATCATACATGCCGATGATATGTTTTTTGCCAGTTCGGAATATGCTGAAATCATAAGTTGTTTTGCCATTCACCACAACTTTTTCAATGTCACCTTCCAGAATCATTCTGGCCACGCTCTGGAAAGCGTTCTCAAAACATCGTTCATCCTCTCTGACAGCAAGCAGGTGATGATGGAGTGTCCCATTATTTTTGTCAGGCATTTTTACCCCCGTTTCAGTTTATTTTTAAGGCTCTGTTTGAAAATTTCCCTGTCTCCATAAGTTAAAGCGATCTGGGTGTCATAGCTTTTAAGGAAAAAAATTTGGGTTGTACGGTCAGCTTCATCTCAGCACCCTGAATACAAGCCCAAAAAACATTGACTTCCAAGTAAAAATTATATTGAAGAAATCAGGTGAAGTCAAGTTAAACTCTATTCTTTTTATAAAATATACGGGAATGCCCGGAATGCTCGCCTGGGATTGGCAAATCCCAGGCATTTCCGGGGGATTTGGCAATCCCAGGCATTTCCGGGGGATTTGGCAATCCCCCGGGAGCGGCCCGGAATGCTCGCCTGATCCGGAATGCCCGCCTGATCCGGAATGCTCGCCTGGGATTGGTAAATCCCAGGCATTTCCGGGGGATTTGGCAATCCCCCGGGAGCGGCCCGGAATGCTCGCCTGATCCGGAATGCCTCGGAAAAATGCTTCACAGCCTCCTTTAAATTTTTCTGGCGGGCCAGGGCTGTTCCCAAGTTATTATGCGCTTCTGCGTAGCCGGGTCTGATTCGCAATGCTTCATAAAAATGTTTTACAGCATCATCCATATCCCCCTTGTTTGCCAGCAAAACGCCCAAGTTGAAATCAGGATTGACCCGCAATGCTTCGCCATAATGTCTGACTGCCTTTTCAGTTTCGCCCCCACGCGCCAAAGCAACGCCCATGCTGTAATGGGCATCCGCAAAATCAGGCCTGATTTTCAGAGCCTCGGAAAAATGTCTGACAGCCTCTTTGTGGTTTCCCTGCAACCCCGTCCGAAACCTTTGCTTTCATGGATATGCAGAACATTGCAGACGGGGTTACAAACCCCGTCCGGCACATCATGGATCAACAAAAACAGACAGTTACGATTTTGTAGCACCGGCAGACCCGAAGCCCGTCAAGCCCATATGCATCAGGCTGAAACTGCCGGACGGGGTTGCAAACCCCGTCCGGCACATCATGGATCAACAAAAACAGACAGTTACGATTTTGTA
>JAOZLU010000107.1:5008-15277 GCA_029934695.1 Desulfobacterales bacterium
CCGAAGCCCGTCAAGCCCATATGCATCAGGCTGAAACTGCCGGACGGGGTTGCAACCCCGTCCGAAACCTTTGCTTTCATGGATATGGCTGTATAACAATAAGGATACAATCCGTAGGGGAAACAAAAAAGGCCCGGATTTGGCAATCCGGGCCGGGCATGGGAAAACAAAAATGGCCCGGATTTGCCTGCCTGCAACGCAATTTTGCAGTTGACACTTTTTGAATTTTTCCAAACTTTAAAAAAAAAAAAAAAAAACACTTTTTGAAAAGCGTAAACTACTGTATGAAGGATGGCAGGCAAGAGCAGTTTGGAAGACGCGGAGCATCCCGGATGCTTTCCACTCATTATAATTGGCAAATCCCCCGGGAATGCTTGGGATTTGCCAATACTAGGCGAGCTTTTCAGGGGGAATGCCTGGGATTTGCCAATCCCAGGCGAGCTTTTCAGGGGGAATGCCTGGGATTTGCCAATCCCAGGCGAACTTTTCAGGGGAACGCCTGGGATTTGGCAATCCCAGGCGAGCTTTTCAGGGGGAATGCCTGGGATTTGGCAATCCCAGACGAGCTTTTCAGGGGAATGCCTGGGATTTGGCAATCCCAGGCGAGCTTTTTGGCGAGTATTTTTAAATATAAACGTAAATTTAAATTAAGGAGGAAATTGTATGGAAGCTTTTGAAGCATTGGTTGGTAAGGTAGGTGCATTTGCATGGGGGCCGCCCATGCTGATTCTGCTCGTGGGAACCGGGTTCTGGCTGACCATCGCGTTGCGCGGGCTGCAGTTCAGAAAATTGTGGCACTCTCTTTATCTTGCCCTGGTTAAACGGAAAGATGATGGAGATGAACCGGGTGACATCACCCATTTTCAGGCACTGATGACGGCTTTGTCTGCCACGGTGGGAACCGGAAATATCGCCGGTGTCGCGACAGCGATTGCTGTGGGCGGGCCTGGCGCGCTGTTCTGGATGTGGATCACAGGCTTGGTGGGAATGGCAACCAAATATGCGGAAGCTGTTCTCGCAGTAAAATATCGTGAGACAGATGAATCGGGAACCATGAGCGGCGGTCCCATGTATTATATCTCCAAAGGACTCGGCTGGAAATGGCTGGGAACGCTTTTTGCGATTTTCGCCTCAATAGCGGCGTTCGGTATCGGGAATATGGTACAATCCAACTCGGTTGCAGACGCGATGGAAGCTGTCTTTAATGTGCCTTTTTATGTTACCGGCCTTGTTCTTATGGTCTTCACTGCCCTGGTTATCCTTGGCGGAATCAAAAATATCGGCAGAGTTACCGGCGTTCTGGTTCCGGTGATGATCGTTTTTTATATGGCCGGAGCCTTGGTTATTCTGGTTATGAACATCACGGCGATTCCTGCTGTCCTGGCACTGATTGTCAAACAGGCGTTCACACCGACTGCGGCCTCAGGCGGATTTCTCGGAGCCGGCGTGATGCTGGCAATTCGGATGGGTGTGGCCCGCGGGGTGTTTTCCAATGAATCCGGCCTGGGAAGCGCACCCATTGCTGCGGCGGCTGCCCAGACAAAACATCCGGTGACGCAGGCCCTGGTTTCCATGACCCAGACGTTTATTGATACCATTGTTGTGTGTACCATGACCGGCCTGGTCCTGATTCTTACCGGAGCGTGGGACAGCGGCAAAACCGGCGCGGAACTGACCACGTTCGCTTTTCAGACCGGGTTTTCCGGCGGAGGGTATGTTGTCACCATCGGACTGGTGCTGTTTGCATATTCCACAATTCTGGGCTGGAGCTATTACGGAGAGAAATCCATTGAATACCTTTTCGGTGAAAAAGCGGTCAAACCGTATCGAATCGTATTTGTGCTTTTTGTGGGCGTGGGAGCTGTTGCAAAGCTGGACCTGGTATGGGCATTGTCCGACACATTTAACGGACTGATGGCGATCCCGAACCTGATCGGGCTGTTGCTGCTTACGCCCATTGTCGTCAAAGAAACCCGGGATTATTTCAAAAATGGAAAGTGAAAAGTTCAAACCAGCTCCGTAATCTGCTGAAGTTGTTTGATGGGTAACCGCTGATTCCAAAATGTCGGCATTTTAAACTCAGCAGGTTGCAAGAACTTAGGGACTGCCAAAAATATGCATTCTTGTAGTACATCAACCTGTAGATTCATCCCCCTGCTTAGATCGGATTGCTAAATCCGAGCCACCGGATTTAGCAATCCGGCGGGAGTGGGAGGGACGAATTTATGAATCCTTGCCTGCCGATGACTTATGCACATAAGAAAATCCCGGGTTGTAGGGTGGGTGGAGGATTTCGATTTTTTACGCAGTAAAAAACGGAATCCGCAACCCACCTTGACAAACACATAAACGAAATCATTGAACATATTTGTATTTACAGAGGAGAAATCATGAAGAAAAAATTCTCAGAACTGACTTGTCTCAAATTGATCGTTTCCATTTCCGTACTGATGTCTGCAGCCATGTTTCTGTTTGCCTGCGAATCCGAAAAACCCATTGAACAGTCGCTGAAGCCAGCCAAAACTGCTCCGCCTCCGAAAGCAAAAAAAACCGAACAGCCCATCAGAGTGGGAGTGGCCGGAGCATACACAGGTGAGCTTGCCTCCATCGGCATTCCCCCCAGGCGGGCAGCGGAAATGGTGATTCGTCAAGTGAATGCACAGGGCGGGATTTTTAACCGCAAAATTGAAATGATAGTGGAAGATGACGTTTGTAATCAGGAGGCAGCGGCAGCGGCAGCCTCCCGTTTTGTGGAAAAGGGCGTGAACATGGTGCTGGGGCATACATGCAGCGGCGCTACAAAAGCCGCTCTTGAAGTCTATAAACCCGCCAATGTCGTTGTCATATCTGCGTCAGCAACCAACCCGGATCTGACTCAGGGCGGGGCATATCCGAATTTTTTCCGCACCATCTCCCCGGATGATGCCCAGGCAGAGATACAGGTGAAACTTATTCTGGAGACGCTCAAGCTGAATAAAATTGCCGTGCTTCATGATCAGGACGACTATGGAAAGGGGCTGGCAGGTTTTGCGGTGAAATTTCTGAAACAGTCAGGTCAGGCTCAGATTGTCCTGAACGAAGAGATTATATCGGGAGCGGATGATTACGGAGCTGTTGTTGATAAAATCAAAGATGCCGAGGCAGAGGTTGTTGTTTACGGAGGATATCATCCCGAAGCCGCCAAAATCATCACCGAGATGCGTATGAAAGAAATGGACACTTTGTTCATTTCAGGCGACGGCGTGAAGAGTGATGCTTTTATCAAAGCAACAGCATGGAAATACGCCGAAGGCGTATATGTCACCGGTCCCCGGGACACTTCCGACAACCCTGTGGCAGTCATCGCCATTAAAGCGCATAAGGACGCATACGACGCTGAACCTGGTCCTTTTTTCCTGAATGCTTACGCGGGCATCATGGCCCTGTTCAATGCCGTAAAAAAATCCGGCTCTCTGGAAAGCGACTCCATCCAAAAATTTCTCAAACGCTCCCACGTCGAAACCCCCTTGGGAACCATTACATTTGACGGACGCGGGGATGTGAGCGGGTACGGATTTTCCCTGTTTCAGGTGAAAAACGGTGTCTTTGTTGAAATACGCGATGAAAAAAAATCAGACGCAGGGAAGAAACAGGACTGATTCGTATTCGCTTCCCCCGCTTCTGCTTCCCCGCTCCTGCTTCCCTTGCTCCTGCCGGATTGACAAATCCGGCAGGCAGTTCGGATTTGCCAATCGTTCGACGACTCGAATGAGCTCGCCGAAATTTTGCCGGACGGGTTCTTTTGCCGGACGGGGTTTGCAACCCCGTCCGTAATATTTGCTCTGCCGGATTGACAAATCCGGCAGGCGGTTCGGATTTGCCAATCCGAACCGAGCGCGGCAGGGGATTTTTTGCCGGACGGGCTTTGCGTCCGTAATCCATTCCCCCACTCCTGCTGGATTGACAAATCCGGCAGGCGGTTCGGATTTGCCAATCCGAACCGAGCGTGGCAGGGGATTTCCACAGTTGTCCTGTGCTGAAGATACTGAAGATATTAAAACATGATGGAAATAAAACTTGCCATCGGAAATAAAAATTTCCACCAATCATCTTGCTGTTATTATAGATAAATAGTCTGCTCTGGAACGATTCCCTGCCATTCCATACAATATTTTATTTCCAATTTCCTGAAAATCTGTATTGGGATATGGATAAACACAGATTATCCCAAACAAACCTGAATCAAAATCTGTGTTTGTCCATGCCCTGCATTTGCATCATTCCCGGCATGGAGAGTTCGGAGATTTGGTAAAAAACCAGTGAAAAAATCAAACTTTTTTTCGATTTCCTGAATCATTGGCAGAAATATTGCACTGACTGATTTGCATATAAAATTCCAGAGCCACTCACTCGTGAATGGATTAATATTAAAAAGTAATAAAAAAGGAGCTAAAACATGCTGATTGGAATACCAAAAGAAATAATGTACAAGGAAAACAGGGTTGCAGCACTTCCGGAAACAGTTGAAAAATTTAAAAAACTGGGATTTGATGTGATTGTTGAAACAAAGGCCGGAACAGGGGCTTTCACGGATGATGAAGCATATCAGAAAGCCGGGGCTGAAATCGCACCTGATGCCGCAGAGGTTTTCGACAGATCAGATATTATTTTGAAAGTCAAGGAACCTTTGTTTAATGATCAGTTCAGCAAGCATGAGATTGACATGCTGAAGGAAAATCAGGTCCTTATAACTTTTCTGCATCCGGCAGCCCCTTCAAATCATGGGGATGTGAAAAAACTGCAGGACAGGAACATCACGGCATTCACAATGGACGGCATCCCCAGGATTTCAAGGGCCCAGCGCATGGATCCGCTGACATCCATGAGTGCCATAACCGGGTATAAGGCCATCATCATCGCCGCAGCCAATTTCCCAAAATTCATCCCCATGATCGGCACATCCATCGGAATGATAAAACCGGCCAATATTTTGGTGGTAGGCACCGGTGTTGTCGGACTTCAGGCAATTGCAACAGGGAAAAGGCTGGGCGGTGTTGTAAAGGCGGTTGATATCCGGCCGGATGCGAAAAAAGAGGCTGAGAGCCTGGGAGTCAAGGTGGTGGGTTTTGATGCACCGCCCGAGCTGGCCATTGGAGAAGGAGGGTATGCCAAAGCACTTCCGGAAGAATGGCTTGAAAAGGAAAGAGAGGCACTGGTGCCTCTGGTTGCCGAATCTGATATCATCATTCTCAGTGCCCTTGTCCCGGGGGAAGTTGCCCAGCATCTGATCACTGAGGAAATGGTTGAAAAAATGAATCCCGGTTCTGTTATCATTGATGTGTCGGTTGACCAGGGAGGAAACTGTGCTGTGACAGACCCCGGAAAAGAATTGATTCATCAGGGCGTTTACATCTGTGGGATCAAAAACATACCTGGTTCCCTGCCGGTTCATTCTTCGTGGCTGTATGCCAATAATCTTTATTATTTTGTTGAGAACCTGTTTAAAAACAGGACAGGTGAATTTGACATGAATGATGAAATCATCAAAGGTGCTCTTGTCACGCACAAAGGCAAACTTTATCACGAAGGCACTCTCAAGGCCATGGGGGCTGAATGATCGTTAAAAAATTTTCAGGAGCAGACCAATGACAAATCTTTTGCTGATGGCAGGGGTCTTTCTGTTTTCCTTTGTGATCGGATATTTTCTGATTTCCAGAATACCCACATTGCTTCACACACCGCTGATGTCCATGACAAATGCCATCTCCGCGGTAACCATATTAGGGGTTCTGATTCTTTTCTCAGTCACGTCAACCAGGACTGAGCAGATAATAGGATCAGTTGCTTTTGCCATGGCCGCCTTCAACCTTGTGGGCGGATTTGCGATTACTGACAGGATGTTAAGGCTGTTTAAGAAAAAAGAAGGGGGCGTTGGGAATAATGACTGAAACATACTCTGCCATGAATCTGTTTTTGGATTTTTCCGTAATTGGTATCCTCATACTGGGAATCTGGCTGTTTCGCTGGCCCCACAGGGCAAAATTCGGCAACCTCACCGCTGCTTTTGCCTTAGCCTGTGCTGCTGCTCTGATTCTTTATCGAAACGGCACCCAGTATCCCTATATTATACTGTTGTCCCTTGCAGTCGGTTCTGTTGCCGGATATTGGGTGGCCAAAAGAATCACCATGATTCAGATCCCGGCCATGGTTGCCTTTCAGCATGGTGCCGGAGGGGTTGCAGCTTTTTCTCTCTCCCTTGCCGAACTGATGCGGGGATCTCAGCACCTTGGAATGATGAATGAAATTTCCGGTCTTCTCGGGCTGGCCATCGGGTCGCTGACGTTCAGCGGCAGCATGATCGCGGGTGGAAAACTGTCAAACAAGCTTGGACAGACCCCACGGATACTTCCGAAACACACCTGGCTTGTCATGATAAACCTTATAGGCATTATTGTGCTGATCGTTGCGGCACTGTATGCGCCCGCGGGCAGCCGGATATTCCTTTATACTTTAATCATTTTACTGTCAGTTCTGTTTGGAATTGTTTTTTCCATTCGTATTGGCGGGGCTGACATGCCGGTTCTGATTTCATTCTTAAATGCAACTGCAGGATTGGCCGCCGCCTTTTGCGGCATGATTATCGAAAATAAGCTGCTGATTTCCTGCGGGGCCACTGTGGCAGCTTCAGGATCAATACTGACCCACGTCATGTGCCGGGCAATGAATCGCAGTCTTTTCAGGGTTTTTGTTCCTGTTGAGGAATCCCGGCAGAAGCCCGCGGTTAATGATGAGCAGAACCGGGTTGCCGGTCCTGTTGAAAAGGAAGTCCGGCATCAGCCCGTTGAAGAAAATAATTTTCAAAAAGCTGTTGAAATTGCCCGCAAAGCAGATAAAGTCATTATTATCCCCGGCTATGGCATGGCTGTGGCACAGGCACAGTTTGAAGTGATTGATCTTTCAAATAAATTGCTCTCCATGGGCAAGGATGTGAAATTTGCCATTCATCCGGTTGCCGGAAGAATGCCAGGACACATGAATGTGCTTCTTGCAGAAGCGGGTGTTGACTATGACATGCTTGAAGAGATGGATGCCATAAACCCTGAATTCAGGGACACTGATTTTTCTCTGGTTGTCGGTGCGTGTGATGTGGTGAATCCCGCAGCCATAGAAACTGACGGCTCGCCAATATCAGGCATGCCGATTTTGCTTACCCATGAATCAAAGCATGTTGTGTGCTGTAATCTGGATGACAAACCCGGATACTCAGGTGTCAGAAATCCTTTGTATGAAAACAGCAATACAGTTCTGCTTCTCGGAGATGCCAAAGAGACCGTCCGGCAACTGCTTGAAAATCTCTCAGAAACAAGCCCTGCCACTGAAGAATCCTCAGGCCGGGACAACCCCCAGGACAGTAAAAAGGAACATTTGGATTCAGCCATAACCGCATTGTCATCAGCCAAAAAAATTATTATTATCCCCGGATATGGCATGGCTCTGGCACAGGCACAGTTCAAAGTGGTTGAGTTGGCATCGCTCCTTGAATCAATGGGTGCGGAAGTCAGATTTGCCATTCATCCGGTTGCCGGAAGAATGCCAGGACACATGAATGTTCTTCTTGCTGAAGCAGAAGTTGATTATGACAAGCTTTGCGAGATGGATGAGATCAATTCTGAATTTTCACAGACAGACGCTGTTCTTGTTTTTGGCGCCTGTGACGTGGTGAATCCGGCAGCAATGGATACCAAAGGCACTCCTATTTCCGGCATGCCTATACTGACGGCTCATGATGCAAAGAACATAATTGTATGCAATTTTGATGCAAAGCCGGGCTATTCCGGGGTTGAGAACACCTTATATGAGAATCCGAAAACAATAATGGTATTAGGCGATGCAGCATCAACAGCATACGATCTGACTGATGCATTAAAAGCACAGAACTGATTTGAAATATGCAAAATTGCCGGATATCTGTGAATAAACAAAAACACATCCTTTTCCCGGTCTGATGTCGGCTGGCAAAAGGATGTGTTCATTTCAGAAAGCATATTTTCAATGTTTTAATGTTTTAATGTTTTTCCACACTTCCATTGACAACTTTCTATTTTATTTCGTCAGTCATAAATTCTTATAACATGCTAAAATTATTAATAATTGAAATGCTTTTCAGAATTTCCGGAAAATTTTATGACTGACGAAATTTTATTATAATTGCAATTTATACTTTCCTTATGATAAACACCATACATAGCTTGACGATCATCAGGATTGTACTTGGAATTTATCATGGCTGACAGTTTTCATGATGATCCTGATGATAACGGGAATCTTCCTTGGGGATCGAAGGAACCAGTCAACCCGTTTTGAGACCAATAAAAATTGTCATGATAATTTAAGTACCTGACCATAATGTTTTCTTTGCATATGAGGAACAGCTTTTCCATTGTGAGCCGCAGATGAACGCAGACGGCCTGACTCATCCGCGTTCATCCGTGTTCATCCGCGGTCTGTGAAAGCTGTTTTCCCAGGAAAAAATTCCGGAAAACTTTTGACCGGTACTTACAACTGTTAAGGAAAGCGATGATCACCTCCATAATTCTGACAAAACTCAAAAATGCTTTTACTGATCTGCTGCCCATTATTCTGGTTATCGCTTTTTTTCAGGTTGTCGTCCTGAGGCAGCCTTTACCACAAATGGGAGAAGTCCTTTTTGGAGCTCTTCTTGTGGTGGCCGGTCTCAGCCTGTTTGTTCAGGGGCTGGAAATGGGCCTGTTTCCCATTGGTGAGTCAATGGCCCATGCCTTGGCCAGGAAGGGCAGCCTTTTCTGGTTACTCTGTTTTGCCTTTGCTCTGGGTTTCTCAACCACCGTGGCAGAGCCTGCTCTCATAGCCGTGGCTTGGGAAGCAGCAGAAATTGCCAGTCAGGGAGGCCTTATTGACCCAAGCCGGGAATCTCTGAATCAATATGCCTTTGGGCTTCGCATGTCTGTTGCCTTTTCCGTTGGCCTTGCTATCCTTATCGGTGTCATGCGTATCCTCCGTGGCTGGCCCATTCATTATCTGATCATCAGCGGTTATGCTATTGTTATGGTGATGACCATCATTGCTCCGAAAGAAATTATTGGGATAGCTTATGATGCCGGCGGTGTCACCACATCCACCATCACTGTACCTCTGGTTGCAGCTTTGGGAGTAGGACTGGCCTCATCCATCAAAGGACGGAGTCCTCTTGTGGATGGTTTTGGCCTTATCGCTTTTGCTTCTCTTCTCCCCATGATCTTCGTCATGGGTTACGGACTTATAATTTTCGGATAAAGGAGGGACTGTATCAGTGGAATTCATATATGAGTTCAGTAAAATATTGCTTGCCACCTGCAGAGATGTGCTGCCGATCATTATTCTTATTGTCGGTTTTCAGTTCCTGGTTCTGCGCCAGCCAATTCCCCATCTGCGTCGTCTCATTGTCGGTGGCGTCTATGTTGTCATTGGCCTTGCCCTGTTTCTGGCAGGACTTGAAAAAGCGCTTTTTCCTTTGGGGAATATAATGGCTACCCAGCTTTCTGATCCGGTCTTCATTTATGGCACCGGGGAAGTTGTTGTCCACGCAGACTGGAAGGCGTATGGCTGGGTATATCTTTTTGCGGCCATGATCGGCTTTGCAACCACTATTGCCGAACCATCTCTCATAGCTGTGGCTTATAAGGCCAACGAGGTGTCAGCCGGGACGATCAGTCAATGGGGTCTGAGAATCACTGTTGCCATCGGAGTCGCTTTTGGAATAAGCCTTGGAACATTTCGCATTGTCACCGGCACTCCGCTTTATCTGTTTATTCTTGTGGGTTATATGATTGTTATTGCACAGACCATATTTGCCCCCAAAAGCATCATTGCTCTGGCGTATGATTCGGGCGGGGTGACAACTTCAACAGTCACAGTGCCTCTGGTGGCGGCGCTTGGTCTCGGGCTGTCTGCCACCGTACCCGGACGGAATCCAGCTTTGGATGGTTTCGGCCTTATTGCTTTTGCCAGTCTTTTCCCAATTATAGCTGTTATGGGCTACGCTCAGTTAATGCACTGGACTACTCAACGCAAAATAAAATCAATGGAGAAAAAATAATGCGCTTTAAACTAATCTTATCCACGGTAAAGGCGGATATTACTGACCATATTGTTGATGCGGCAAAAGGGGCAGGAGCCACCGGGGCGACAATCATACCTGCCAGGGGGACTGGCATCAAAGAGGCGAAAACTTTTTTTGGCCTTTCTCTGGAAGCACAGACCGATATTATCCTG
>JAOZLU010000632.1 GCA_029934695.1 Desulfobacterales bacterium
CAGTACGATCCATCAGAAGACATACAAGATATAAGAACAGATATTTACGCCTCCCTGTGGAAGATCTGCCGGACGAAGAACCCGGAGAATACGGAACCGACACGCTCGGAGAAATCCCCTATCCTTACAGAAACGTCGTCTATATGGCTGCCTCACGCAGATCTGAAAAGGCCAGGGACATCACCCAGGGGGACATACTCTCCGGGGAAAAAAAAACCGTTGACAACCGTCCCCACGGAGCCATGACCGATGCCATGCTCCGTGCTTTTCAAGGCGAGGGGGATACCAATAATGATGGGAGCCTCACGTATGGTGAACTCTATCAATATGTCAAATCCAAAGTTGCCAAAAATTTTAGTCATACACCGCAGGTATTGTACCCTGAAAATAAGAAAAGCATGTCGGACCAGCCCATATTCGACAGAACTGTGCAGGTCCGGCCAAAGCCTGATTTTGTTCCCTCTGAAATCCTCAGAGTCAGGACAGAGGGACTGGAGCGGCATCTGAAAGAGAAGATTGCCGATATCCGGGGCGTGGAGATGACAGACAAGAATTATGACATCCTGATAAAAGCGGTTGGGGAAGTGTATCGCCTGTATCTCGCTAACGACGCGATGCTGACAGATGTTCCCCGGACGAGTCCGGACAATGTCACGGAGCGTATCGCACGTCAGGTTCTTGTCAATGGTCTGATCACTTTCTCGCTTCCGAATCAGAATTTCAATGTGTCTGTTGACCTGACAGAGCCAAAGGGTGTGCTGGTGGAAGGTGATTCTCTGGGATTTACCATCCGGACCGAGGCGGACAGTTATATTCTGCTTGTCAATATTGACACAGCCGGTGCTGTGAATGTCATCTACCCTTACACCCCACAGGAATTTGATAAGATCGTAAGGGCCGGGCAGGCTTTGCATCTTCCTGATATCGGAGAGGTTGTAGCTCCCAGTTTTGGTACCGAACATCTCAAGGTGTTTGCCTTTAAAAAGCGCCCCCCTGCTCTGAAACGGTTTGTGGGTGCGGAATTCCCGCCGACAGACCCGCTTTTGTCCGAGCTGATGAAAATGGTCAGCGGAGCAGGAAAAAGTGCCGCTCAGGTGACGCTTCAGGTTAAGACGTGTGCAAAAAAGGATGTGGTTTCCGGGCGGTAAGCGGAGGCTGCAGGGATTGTGTCTATTAAGGATTTGTAATCCTTGCTAAATTTAATCCTTGTAGTTCTCAGTGAATCGGATATCCTGGTATTTTATTTGGAGTTCCCCAAGGAGGTTATAATGACACGACAAACATTTTTTTATTTAATTACAGCATTTTTTCTTTGTATGAACATAAGTATGGCAGCTTACGGAGGCATTAACCGTATAATTTCGGGTTGCGTGGATCAGGTGGATCTGAAGGATATCAGAAATCCTAAGATTATCGTGCAGGTTCTCCGAACGCCATCTGGTGAAAGCCGAAAGATCACTTTGAATGTCCGTTTTACTGCTGGCCCAAAAGGCTGTATTGACTGGTCTGATCCGAAAAACCAATCCAAAGCCTTTGTGCTGAGTCTGGTTCCGGGCAATGTGATTTTGGCTGGAGTCGCTCCGGCGGAAGTGGCTCCGGGAGAGTTTCAGGTCAGAAGTCTTGAATTCATTGCCGGGGAATCTGACAGTATCTTTCCGGGCAGAGAGAAGATCAAAGACGAATCGCTTTTGAAAGCGTTTCATCCTCCGGAACCCAAAGTTCCGGTCATCGTTCTGCTGGCAGGTCACGAGAAGCTGAAACTTCGGATTTCCGACCCCAAAACCAGTGACAAAGCCAGGGCTGAGATCAGACGGCTTCAGGATGATGTTCTCGGGAGTCTTCCAGAGGGTGAGTTTGAACCGGGACTCAGGCTGGCAAACATACCGAGTTTTTCAGGGCAGATCACTTTTTCAGGACTCAGAGCACTTGCCGGTCACCCGCTGGTTTCCGCCATCGAAACGGATCAGCTTATGGAATTGCACCCGGGAACAAGTGATTGAGAGTGAAAAATGGGAGGTGCTGCAAGGGTAGTGATGAATCCTTGCAGTTTCCACAAAATCACTACCTTTACAGCAGCCCCGAAAGTTATAAAGTTCATAGTTCCGCGTTCACGCGGCATCCTTCTGTTTCCGAGCAGAACCGCTTAAACACGGAACTATGAGCAGAAAATATAAACCGAAAAATTAAGGATGCCGGAGAATTAAACAATGAAAGCATACAAATTATCACAGATTATCACACTTTTCCTGACACTGATCGTTTGCAGTCAGGCATGGGCATATTTTCCCGGTCAGGAAAAGATACTTGATTCCCAACTGATTGAAGAATCCGCCAAAGGGATGGTTCGCATAATTGTGACACTCAGGGGATATGAGGATGTCAAAGGATTGGACTTCAGGGGTGACAGGACGCGCCTTAAATCGGTTCAGTCAAAGGTGGCGGTTCTTCAGGAGCAGGTCATCTCTGAAATGGGAGCTGAAATGAATCAGACGGATGTGCGTCTTGAGAATCTCCCTGTCTTCAGTGCCACTGTGTTCAGAGAAGGACTTAAATCTCTGGTTGCCATGGATGATGTGGCCTTTATCGAAGAGGACAGGCTTCAGGAGCTGCATACGGGCCAGGGGATTCCCATGATGAATCCGGGGTCTTACCGCTCTTCCAAGGGCGGGGCAGGTGTGGCCGTGGCCATCGTGGATACCGGAGTCAATTACAAACATCCGGCTCTGGGAGGCGGCGGCTTTCCTAATGACAAAATCATCGGCGGACATGACTTCGGAGACAATGATCCGGATCCGATGGATAATCAGGGTCACGGGAGTTCCTGTGCGGGGGTCGCGGCAGGGACCAATATTTCATCAGGTGACTATATCGGAGGGGTTGCACCCGGGGCCAAAATCTACGCGTTGAAAGTGGTGAGGTCAGACAAAAGGATTCAGAGTTCAGCCATTCTCGCTGCATGGGACTGGTGCGTGAGTCATCAGCATGATAATTCCCGTTATCCGATTATGGTGATTTCAACCAGCCTCGGGACACCCGGATATCACAGCAGCACGTTCTGCCAAAATGCCAGTGCCAGTGCGGTGGTAGCAAATGCCAAGGCCAATGGCATTGCGATCTTTGTTTCTTCGGGAAATGAGGGACAGCGCAACGGTATCAGCTTTTCAGCGTGTCTCAGGGACACGATCTCCGTAGGCGCTGTTTATGATAATAATCTGGGACAAAAAAATTATTCAAACTGTACGGATGCAGGAACATCACCGGATCAGGTGACCTGCTACTCCAATTCAGCCAGGATTCTGGATATTTTGGCATCTTCTGACTGCGCTTATGTTCCTGGTTATCCTGGCAGAAAATACAACAGGTGTTTCAACGGAACATCCGCAGCCTGTCCTTATGCGGCCGGTGCTGCGGCCCTGATTCAGAGCTATGCCAAGAGGAAAACCGGCAAATTTCTGAGCGTGTCAGAGCTCAGACGGGTGATGACTGAAAACGGCGATCCTGTCCGGGATGCCAAATCCGGGATAACCAAACCACGGGTCAATATTGCCCGAAGCATCAGGGCTGCTGTTCCCGGGGGCGGAATGGATGACAGGGATGAGGATGACGGCGGCCGCTCGGACCGCGGTCTTGTTGATGAACTGAGGGATATTTTAAGGGACTCAAAAACCCAGTAAGATCAGAGCACGGTTCGTAGTTCCGCGTTTACACGGCTGAACTACGAACTTAAACCCCAACACAGAAAGAAGAACTCCCATGAAACAAACACGTTTCCCGGCCCTTGCAATCCTGCTTGCGGCCTTTTTCATCAGCCTGCTCCCGAACCCGGCATTGGCGGGCTTTTTTTCCATTGAGCAGCTCCCGAGCGGCCCACCCGCAGACCCCATCCTCCGCATAGAGACGGGTATGCACACGGCA
>JAOZLU010001148.1 GCA_029934695.1 Desulfobacterales bacterium
AAAGGATTTGCAGGATTTTTGCCCTGCCGGATTCACGGGAATACTGAATCCCTGAACCAGGGTCAGGTGTACAATATTTTATCTGCAAATTTGTTGTATAAATATGAAAGATGTATTATTTTTTCCAAAAAACGAGGGGGTATGAAAAATGCCGACAGTTTTAAAAATCGGTTCATTCCGATTCCATTTTTATTCAGATGAGGGGAACGAACCGCCGCATATTCATGTTGCAACGCCTGACGGAGAATGCAAATTATAGCTGAATCCCGTGCGGATTGCCAGAAACAAGGGCGTATCTCCCCGCAATCTTCGGCGGATTGAAAAACTGGTTTTCCAACATCTTGATCTTTTGAAGGAGAAATACAATGAATTCCACAGCATCTGAAAAAATACTCCGTGTCGAACCCGCCGCAGTCAGGGCATGGACAGAGGGCCGGACGGTTTTTTTTGAACTGACAGACGGACGCATTGTCGGTTTCCCTGCCGACCGCTTCCGGATTCTGAAAAAAGCTACAGACGAACAACTGAAGGAGGTTGTGCTGCGCCTTGACGGCTATGCATTGCGATGGGAATCCCTGGACGAGGATATTACGGTTCCCGGTGTCGTGGCCGGAAACTTCCAGTTGCCGTACAGTGATGATTATATGAGAAAAAGTGCCTGATCCTTATGACTGAAGGGCTTTTGCATGATTTCCTCCCGAAAGAGCAGTGAAAAGACTGAAGCCATGAAAGAAAAAAAAGCATTTCTGCCCGAAACAATGTGGCCGCTGTTTAAGGAACTGGAGGAGGAATGTCTGATCGCCGTAAGATATATTGAGGCACTGAAAGTCGGAGAGCTTTCCACAGACCAGAAGGAGGATATTCTGGGAGAACTCTCCGCTTCGATCACGCATCTGAAAATTCAGACAGAACAGCTTGACAAAAGACTTGAGGAGAACCTGCCGATCTGACGAGCAGAGGTCGGATGCTTCTGATCTCCGAAGCAGGCATATCTACATGGATCAGCGATAAACAAGGATTATTGTCAGGCTTGTTTTCTGGGAGAGGCGTGGGGGTGCGGGGGCAAAAAAGGAGATACCTGCCGGATTCACGAGAAGCGTTTTGTTCGTCTGAACCGCAGATTCAGGCAGATTGCAATGATTTCGCAG
>JAOZLU010000108.1:0-7169 GCA_029934695.1 Desulfobacterales bacterium
GATGTTTGATGTTTGATGTTCGATGTTTGATGTTCGATGTTTGATGTTCGATGTTCGATGTTTGCAAATCCGGCAGGTTCGGGTTTGGCAATCCGAGCCGAGCGTTATTTCGGGTTTTTTTACCAACTTTCCGATCTGACCATAATATTCCAGAAGGCATATTTTATGACATTAGTGACCACAATTTTTGTCATCATCTCAGTTATTGCAGTCAGCGCGTTCCTGTTTCTCGTCTATTCCTCACTGTCGCTCTGGTTCCAGTGCCGGGTGTCGGATGCAAAGATTGGCCTGCTGAACATCGTATTCATGCGGTTTCGGAAAGTCCCGCCCACGCTTGTTGTGAAGTCGAAAATCACAGCAGTCAAAGCAGGCATCCAAATCAATGCCGACGAGCTTGAGTCTCACTTTCTTGCCGGCGGCAATGTCACACGGGTTGTCAGGGCCCTGATCGCCGCAGACAAAGCAGAAATTCCGCTCAAATTCAACCGCGCCGCGGCCATTGATCTTGCAGGCCGGAATGTCCTCGACGCGGTTAAAATGAGCGTCAACCCCGAAGTTATCCAGACGCCGATAATCACAGCCGTGGCAAAAGACGGCATTCAGTTGAAGGCTGTGGCCCGCGTCACTGTGCGGGCAAATATTGACCGTCTGATCGGCGGGGCCGGCGAGGAGACGATACTGGCGCGGATCGGCGAAGGTCTGATAACGACAATGGGTTCCGCACAGGATCATAAAGCGGTCCTGGAAAACCCTGATTCCATATCAAAAGAAATAATGGGAAAAAATCTTGACATGGGGACAGCTTATGAAATTCTGTCCATTGACCTTGCAGATGTGGAGGTGGGGGCAAACATCGGCGCAAAAGTCGAGACGGACCGGGCCGAGGCTGATAAAAAGATTGCAGAGGCAGGTGCTGAAAAGCGGCGTTCCATGGCCGTTGCAATTGATCAGGAAATGAAAGCCAGGGTTCAGAAAATGCAGTCAAAAGTTGTGGAGGCAGAGGCAAAGCTCCATGAAATGCGTGAAAAAGTTGTTGCTGCTGAGGCAGATATCCCCGTTGCCATGGCTGAGGCATTCAGAAACGGGCAGCTTGGCGTGATGGATTACTATCAGATGAAAAATATTCAGGCTGAAACCGAAATGCGCACTTCCATTGGAAGTGCGGTCAAGGGATATATGACGGAATATACGAAGCATCGTGAAACTGAAAACAAGAAAGAATATAGTGAATTTTCAGGCGTCATCGTACCTGTGCTCAAAAAATATGTGACAGAATATGCCAAAGGCCGTAATACTGAAGCTCAGATGCTTGATTCCATTGCATCTGCAATAAGAGAATATGTGGGGGAGTATGCAAAAAGCCGTAACTCTGAAACTCAGATGCGTGATGCCATTGCATCTTCAGCCAAAGAATATGTAAAGGAATATGCAAACCGCCATGATGCTGAGGCCCTTACAGCCGAGGCCATTGCATCTTCAGCCAAAGAATATGTAAAGGAATATGCAAACCGCCATGATACTGAGGCCCTTACAGCCGAGTCCATTGCATCTTCAGCAAAGAGCCTTGACGCCGGGGCAAAGGCGATGGTCTCTGTTGCCAAAAATTATCTGGATAAGCAGGGTAAGAAATAACTGCTTTCTAAGTGTCCCATCTGCCCGTTCAGCAAAAAAACAGGCATTGAAAATAACGGATCCGTTTTTTCAGAGGGAATATTGATAATGGAGACCATATTTTCGTTCCTGATGAGGCTGCAGCAGTCCGCTGTCCGTGACTGCAATACCGCTGGCGGGCAATTACTCAGTCAGATAATTGATTTCCTTCAATTTTTCCGTAATCTTCTCAAGGCTGGCCAGCCCTTCCCATTCCACGGTCACGATTTTGTCTTGGGGGTTTACCTCCACTTTGGATACACCTTCCATTTCGCTCAGTTCGTTTTTAATGGACATCACACAATGTCCGCAACTGATGTTTGGGACAGAAAATATTTTTTTCTCCATGATGCATCTCCTTATTTAAAGTTCGCAAAGGAGTGCAAAAATTAAGCGAAGCGATTTTTTGCATCCCGCACAGGCGGGATAATGCGTTTTTTCCGAGTTCCTAAGTGTTTTTAAATTGCAGACAGGATACTGCACAAAAAATGGATTAAGTGTAAGCAAAATAAAGCAGAGTTCTGATTATAACGGATTCAGGGGAATTTGTAGCACCGGAAGGCCCGAAGCCCGTCCAAACCCCGTAGGGCAAACATGTTTGCAGCACCGGCAGGCCCGAAGCCCGTCAAGCCGTAAGCAACTACTACAAATATGTCGCCCCTACGGGGCTCCCCTCTGAAGGGTGAATGTATTAAAATCAATGAGAAATATGGATATGCAGATCAGGAGAGCAAAAATAACACGACAGCAGGTTATTGAACTTGCAAAAACAATGCCCGTTGGAAAATTGGTGAACTGGTATGAATATGGAATATTTATTCAGTCAAAATCAGCAGACAAACTTTCTGGTGACTCGGATTTGATGAAGGAATTCAAGGAATGGGAGACCGCAAGTGACGAGGATCAGTTGCGGATTGAACATATGATTGCAGCGGGATCAACGGACATATATAAAATCAAAAAAATAAGTATCTTACATGGAGAACTGTCTTTATGAAACAATCTGTTCTGAACCATCGGCTGATTTCAAAGCGGTATTTTTTCCCTCGTAAAATCGAGTTTGGCGATCCATTCTGGATAGACTGCGGAGATGCGAAGCTGGGGTGTCATTATCAGGAAAAATATCCGAAAGCGAAAACACTCGTACATTTTCACGGGAGCGGCGAAGTTGTCTCAGATAACATAGAGAATTTTGTGCCGATCATTGAGAGCATGGGGTACAACTGTTTTTTGGCCGAATACCGGGGGTATGGCATGTCCACAGGAAGGCCTGCGCTGGTAAAAATGTTGTCAGATGTGGAACACATCATTAATGCCATCGGCCAGCCACAGGAAAATTTGGTTCTGTTCGGACGTTCTCTTGGCTCCATTTATGCCATTCACGGTGCATATCGGTTTCCCAGAGTCGCAGCTTTAATCATTGAAAGCGGCATGGCCACGCCGCTGGAACGCCTGCTGAACCGGATAAAGCCTGAAGAAATCGGCGTTGCAAAGGAAATGATAGAGACAGCAGTTGAAACTGACATCAACAATAAACACAAATTGGAAAATTACAGCGGGCCATTGCTCATCATGCATACCCAAAACGATGCGTTGCTGGATGTATCCCATGCGGAGCGATTGCACAAATGGGCGGCTTCCGACTCCGCCACATTAAAAATATTTGAACACGGCGATCATAACACGATTCTTTTTCTGAACTTCCATGAATATTTTGAAATCATCCAGAAATTTCTCAGAAATTTATAATTGCACCTAGGTTGCAAAGGGCAAATTGAAAATTTGCCTTACATAAAAGAGGCAAGTTGAAAATTTGCCCTGCATGAAAGAGCGGGATTAAAATATGGAAAAAATCTTGGCAATTGATGACGACCCGGAAATTCTGGAGATTATTTCAGCGTCATTAAAAAAATATATTCCCGGCTGTATCGTGATGACCACACAATCAGGCGATGAAGGCATAGAAAAGGCAAAAACAGAACAGCCTGATACCATTCTGCTTGATATCAATATGCCGGATATGAACGGATTTGAAGTCTGTAAAAAGCTGAAAGCGGATGAGGAAACAAAGCATATCCCGATTATTATTCTCACCGGTATGCAGGCGGATGTCAAAAGTCGCATTAAAGGACTGAATCTCGGCGCAGATGCTTTTCTGTCCAAGCCCATCGGAGGTGCTGAGTTGGTAAGTCAGGTCAAAGTGATGCTGCGGATCAGAAGGACAGAGGAATTTCTCCGCAGAGAAAAAGGCTTTCTGGAAGACTTGGTGCTGGAAAGGACGAAAGCATTGGCCTGGGAAGCATCTGTCAATGAAGCTATTGCAGAACTGTCCGGCGCGCTGATATCCTCTTTGTCAATTGAAACTATATCCCTGCTTGTGCTTGACAAAGCCAAAAAACTTACAGGCAGCATGCACGGTTATGCTGCTTATATTGACCCGGCAACCGGATATCTGACCGCCCGCAGAGACATCCGGGATGACTGTCACGATGAAAATAAAAATTTTATTTTTAAAGAGTTCAAAGGGCTGTGGGGATGGGTTCTGAAAAACCGAAAGCCTTTGCTGACAAATGCCCCTGCAAAAGACCCGCGTTCATCCGGAACACTTCCGGGCCATATACAGATTCGCCGATTTCTGTCCGTACCTGCACAAATAGATGAGAAACTGGCAGGCCAAATTTCGGTTGCCAATTCAGAGTCAGATTATACTGAGAATGACCTCAGGCTGGTTGAACGTCTGTCAGTCCTTTATGCCATTGCGATTCATCGCAGACATGCGGAAAAAAAACTGGTGAAAGCCAGAGAAGATGCCGAAGCCGCCAGCCGCGCCAAGAGTCAGTTTCTGGCCAATCTGAGCCATGAGATCCGCACCCCGATGAACGGTGTCATCGGGATGCTTGATCTGGCGATTGACACGAAATTGAACGCGAAACAGAGGGAATACCTCTCGCTGGCAAAATATTCAGCAGATTCCCTTCTGCATCTTCTCAATGAAATGCTTGATCTGTCCAGAATCGAAGCTGGAAAATTGGAGATCAGCCGCGTCCGTTTCAATCTCAGTTCGCTTATAAAATCTGCCATGGCACCTGTGAAATTGCAGGCCGAAGAAAAGGGACTGAACCTGCGATATGAGATTCTTTCAGATGTTCCCGACCTCCTTGGGGACCCTGACCGTCTGCGTCAGATTATCGTAAACATCCTGAGAAACGCCGTCAAATTTACCGAAAAAGGCGGTATTTTTATTCAGGTAAAGCAGAAAAATAATGGAGTTTCCCCCGATCCTCACGCTTCACGCTTCACGCTTCAATTTTCCATAAGCGATACCGGGATCGGGATTCCCAAAGATAAGTGTGACAGCATTTTTGACCCGTTTTTCCAAGTGGACGGTTCTGTTCGTCGAAGTTACGAAGGCATCGGACTCGGTCTGAGCATTTGCCGGCAACTGACAGAACTGATGGGAGGTTGCATAGAGGTGAAAAGCGAGGTCGGCAAAGGGAGCGTGTTTTCTTTTACTGTCGCATTCAATTTACAGGGGGAACTCTCTGAATTTCAGGCTTCCGAAACTCCCAAAGCTTCGGATATCTCAGCAACTCCCCCTAATGTGCCCAGAGATAAAATCAGAATACTGGTCGTCGAAGACCATTGGGTCAGCCGGAAGGCAGTCAGAAATTTTCTGAGCGCGGACGGCTACAAAGTCATAACTGCTTCCAATGGCAAGATGGCACTGGAAGCCTTGGAGTGTATGCGTTTTAACCTCGTTCTTATGGATATTCAGATGCCCGGGATGGACGGAATTGAAGCGACAAAGGCAATTCGGAATTCAGAGGGCGGAATGCGGAACAAAGAGGGTGCCAAATTCCGAATTCCGATTATTGCGCTGACAGCCCATGCTTTCAAGGAGGACCGGAAGCGATGCCTGGAAGCAGGCATGGATGATTACGTTACCAAGCCGATAAAGAGAGTATCACTTTTGAAGGTTGTTGAAAAGTTCATTCCTGAAGCTGCCTCATGCAAAGCTTCGGATGCTGAGTTCGGAATGAAAAATATAAATCATTCTGCTTGTGATTCATTTCTCGATCAGACAGCGACTCATATCCGGGAATTGAAAGGGGCCATCTCATCCGGAGATGAAAGCCTGATGGAATATCATGCACGCAAACTGAAAGATATGGCCTCCGATTCAGGAGCGTACAGGATCGGGGATGAGATATTCCGGCTCCAGCTTGCTGTCAGAAAGGGGGATACTGTAAAATGCGGTTTGCTGCTTGAGAGGGTTGAAAAAGCGTTTGACAAACTGAAGGTGCTGCTCAGTGACCAGTGACCACTGCTATGATCTGTGAAGCCGGAGATAGAGGGTAAGGGAAAAGGAGAACTGATGATAAAAATACTGATTGTGGAAGATGATTTCATTGTGCGTCGGATATTAAAAGATATTCTTTCACCTTATGGGGATTGCGATATCGTTGTTGACGGCGAAGAAGCCATTCAGGCGTTCAGACTGGCCTGGGAAGAAAAGGAGCCTTATGATCTGATCTGTCTGGATATTATGATGCCAAAACTTGATGGCCAGGAAGCCCTGAGACAGATCCGTGAGATGGAAAAAGAAATAGGAATACAGGGATCGGCAGAGGTGAAAGTGATTATGGTCACCGCGCTCGACGATCCGAAAAATGTTGTAGAGGCGTATTACAGGGGAGGGGCCACGTCATACATTGTCAAACCCATTGTGAAAGTAAGGCTTCTTGACGAGATACGATCTTTCGGACTGATAAAGTGATGTATTCAGAAATATGATGCCGATACAGAGTGGGAGAGAAAGATGTTCAGTGATTTTAAAGCGAAAGCTGATTTGGAACGAACCGGATATAAGATCAAAGAAAAGGATTTGTCGTTACCGGAACATGAGCAGATCAGTGATCAGACCTACGACGATATCCGGACTTTTGTCAAATTGTCTTATAGTCATGAAGAAACGGTGAAAGCCCTTATTCTGACCCCTGTCATTGTATATGTGATCAATCAGCTCAACGGGAAATACAGTATTTTATATGAAGTGTATATCGAAGCTGATGATGATTTGAAGGGGAGGTGTGATATCATTGTCTCAAAGGTCGAGGATGATGACACGAATGACACCTTGGGTGACAAACCGTTACTTGTGACCGAAGCGAAGAAAAAAACGGTGGAGGAGGCTCTCAGCCAATGTGGTGCTGAACTGATCGCATTACATAAACTTGGCAAAAAAGCACAGTATGGCGTGATTTCCACAGGTGATGATTGGATGTTCCTTGAAATTTTTCCGGAGCAGCAGATCGTGTATCAGCATCATCGCAAATTTTATTTGTCAGATTTACGACGTGTGGCAAATATTATGCTGAATGTGTTAAAAGTATAATTCCATACTCCTTCCCGATTTGACAATCCCCCTCTTTGCCGGACAGGGTTTGCAACCCCTTTTTGCCGGACGGGGTTTGCAACCCCGTCCGAAACTTATGCTGCCTCTTTGCCGGACGGGGTTT
>JAOZLU010000108.1:7269-15198 GCA_029934695.1 Desulfobacterales bacterium
TTTGCCGGACGGGGTTTGCAACCCCGTCTAACCGCTGACCGCCTGTAAAATAAAAATCACATCTTCCGCGGTGATCTTATCATCTCCGTTATCATCTGCTTTCAAATCAATGGAAATGTCCCCCAACTCTGTTCCTGTCAGAATCCTAAGCCCCAGAACAGCGTCTTTCAGATCAACAGCACCGCTACCGTCTATATCGCCGCGGAGATAAACCTTGACGCTGAGATAAAACACATTGCTCTCTTCAGCTCCGTCACTGACTGTCACCGGCACTGTGAGCGTACCGATAAAATCATCTGCCGGGGTGATGACATTGTCACCGGCAAGTGTATAATTCTCACCCTCCAAGATATTCAGGGTAAAATCCCGGGGATAAATGTTGTCCGGGTCTGTCACTGTCACTGTAACATCTTCCGGCTCAAGGGTCAGAGCAGTCTCTGCTGTTACAAAAATTAAATCATTTTCTTCACCTTCGGCAATGAGAGGCGCATCGTTTTGCGGATTGATGCTGACATTGACCGTAATGCTGTCAATTCCTCCTGCGCCGTCGCTGACCTTAACCTTGAACCAATCTGTCCCGTTGTAATCCTGATCAGGCGTATAACTGATGATCGCGGAATTGCCAGTCGAATCGGTTTCTGCTGTTCCTTTCCTCGGATTGGAACTTATGCTCCAAGTGAGGAGTTCGCCTTCAGGATCACTGATGTCAGTTGCATTGAGGGTCAGACTGAACGCTGTGGGAGAACTGTCTTCATCCATGGTTACCGGAAAGGAATCCTCTTCCGTCGTAATTTGGGGTACATTGGGGCTGATATTGACATCAACTGTGACCGAGGTACTGTCAGTGCCGTCGCTGACCCAGACATCAAAGCTGTCCTCCCCGCTGTAGTTTTCTTCAGGGGTGTAAAATATCTCCTGAGAGGCTCCCGTGTTTCCTCCGGTGATATAGGCGAGATTCCCGTTAATAGTGCGGATGTTGCGCTTCGAGATGGCTTCATCAAATCCCCAGGTCAGGGATCTTCCTTCGGGATCGCTGGCATAGAGAGTCAGAGCGAATTGAATTGGCGTTTCATTCTCATCCATATCCACAGAGACAGATGTGATGGATTTGTCATCATCTTTGTTTTTGGTGATGACGGGCGGGCTGTTGTTCAGCCAGATTTTGTCGGACTGACCGTGATTTCCCACAAAAGCATCAAGGTCATCATCCCCGTCAAGGTCTCCGAGAGAAACAGAAATGCTGGTGGAGCTGCCCATACCTCTGCCGCTGTCGGAAAATATCCCTTTTCCGTTGTTCAGCCATACCTTGTTCGGATCGCGCGCCGCATTTGCAACAAACGCGTCAATACCGCCTTCAGCATCAATGTTTTTAAGAACCACGGCGTAGCTGGTACCATTGCCCAAGTTCTGGCCGCTGTCGGTAAATATCCCCTTTCCGTTGTTCAGCCACACTTTGTTGGGCTGATTGCGATTTGCAACAAAAGCATCGATATCCTTGTCGCCGTCAACATCTCCGAGGGCCACGCTGTAACTGTAGCTCCCCCCGAGGCTCTGACCGGTATCGGTAAACGACCCGTTTCCACTGTTCAGCCACACCTTGTTGGGCTGAGAATGATTTGTCACAAAGGCATCAAGATCGCCGTCGTTGTCAAAGTCTCCGAGGGCCACGCCGTAGCTGTCATATCCTCCGAGATTCTGCGTACTCTCGGTAAAATTCCCCTCTCCGTCATTAATCCACACCTTGTTGGCCCCGTCCAAGTCATTTATGATATTTGAAACATTCACCACAAAGGCATCAATATCCCTGTCGCCGTCAAGATCGCCGAGGGCTATGCCCCGGCTGTCGGATGCGCCGAGACTCTGACCGCTGTCTGTAAACATTCCTTTTCCGTCGTTCAGCCAGACTTTGTTGGGAGCGGTCAGGATATCATTGCTGTCTGATCCGTTCGCGACAAAGGCATCAATATCGCCGTCACCATCAAGGTCTCCGAGATCCACGGCATAACTGTATGAATCGCCCAAGCTTTGGCCGCTGTTGCTGAATTTCCCTGCTCCGTCGTTCACCCATACAATATTGCTCCGCTTTGCCGGATCATCCGGATCGCCCAGGCCATTTGCGACAAAGGCGTCAATATCCTCATCACCGTCAAGGTCTCTGAGTGCTACGCCGCGACTGTATGAACTGCCCAAAGGTGCCTGTTCGCTGTCAATATAATGAATATTCCCCTCTGTGTTGATGGTGAATTGCCACTGTCGTATTTCAGATTTGACATTAAAAAATAATTCCTCGTCTTCAATCTCTTCCATCACACGGATACCGCCGGTACTGACCCTTGCTGTCACGGTTTCACCAATACTGAAATCCCCATCAGGGGTGAGTGTGACGGATTTTCCTGACACACTGAAGGTGAAATCATGCGAACCGGAAAGGGAACCTTCCATGCTGAACATGGATTCTTTGACGGTTCCGCTCACAATTTCTTCGCTGAATGTTATAATGATCTTGGTACTGGAAGCGGCAGAATCATTCGATTCAGGGGTAGTTTTGGTGATGCCGTGTATAATGGAAAACTCCCATTGCCATGTTTCAGTCAGTGGATCGCCGTCCGCGCTTTCGATGCCTCCCGACTTTACCGTTACAGTCACCTTCTCACCACAGATGAAATCATCCTCAGGAATGAGGGTAATCGTACTTTCTGACACCTCGAAAGCAAACGCAGTTCCTTTTACGGTAAACATTCCAGCGTTGACTGTTTCAGAGTTGATGGTACTGTCAAATTTTATGGTAATATCTGAATCGACAGGGATATTCTCGGCATCCGCTATGGGGGTGTTGCTTATAACTGTCATCGCGTGAGCCGATGAAAGGGGAACAGCGGATAACACCCCTGCTGTCAGCATACTTGCCAAACATAATCGAAACAGTTTTTCAGTTATGAAATTGTGGACAGACAAACCGACTTCAAATAGAAATTTCTTACTGCTCATTGATACATCCTCCTGGAAAAATGTTTTAGATAATAACTGCCTAAGGATTGTTTGCAAGAAATGGATATCCCTTTAATTTAAGGGTGCCTTTCTGCGGAATATCCTTAATTTGTTACAAACAATCCTTGCAATTTGTTCTTTTCAGAATGTTATAAATCCCCTGATTATAACGGATTCAGGGGCCGGCCTGAGCCTGCCGAAGGGTAAATCCCGTCAGGCATTCCGGAAAAATGGCATCCTGAAAAATAAAGCAATCATAAAAAAAACTGCATAAGTACCCGGCCAAAAGTTTTCCGGGATTTTTTCTTGGGAAAACAGCTTTCACAAACCGCGGATGAACGCTGATGAGTCCGCGGCAGACAGGCATCTGCGTTTATCTGCGGATACTCGTATGCAAATACCTGAAAATATATGGCTAGGTACTTATCAGATAAAACTGTTCATAAACTTATACACATTTCAGATAAAAATCTTACCCTATTTTTATAAATATGAAAAGTTCCCTGCCAAGCTTGCAAAATCCCCGCACCTTCATGGTTCGGATTTGCCAATCCGACTTAGCAACCCATTCAAGCTTGCGATGAGCCGGGCGGCTTCCAAAGATGCTCTCAAAGAAGCTTGTGGGGTTGGCAAATCTCCCGCCTCACTGCGGTTCGGATTTGCCAATCTGAACCGGGCAACTAATCACACGCATTCAGCATTTCTTTCAGCGGAGGATGATCCCCGGCTTCTTTGTTGCGATAAAAATAATGCAGGGTGTCGCCGGGACCTGCGACCAGCGCACCGCCCTGTTGCAACGTATCCCCCTGAATACTTGTCTGCAAATATCCGGAAGCTGCTGCCCGAATGCCTTCTTTCAAAGATTTCAGTCCGATCAGAGACCCCATACTTCTTTTCAAATTCAATAACTTATAGGTATTCAGGGTCGGATCAGTATATAACGCCCCCCTGTATCCGGTATCTTCCCGGAAAGCTTGAATAAAATTGGGTGCCCCGTTTCCTATGACCACCAGTTGGACATTCCGCTTCTCAAAGGCTTCAACCTGTTTTGCCAAATCAGCCACCTGCCGACGACAGATCAGTCAGCCAAAGTGCCTTACAAATACCATGGCCGTCCGATGTTCCTGCCATAAGGAGGATAGCTGCAGCGGATTCCCGCTTTCATCAAGCACCGCCTGTTGCCCCAATTGCTGTAACATTTCATTGTCTTGTTCCATAATCTTCCTCTTAAACCTGATGCGTAAACGTAAACTGGCTGAATCCTGATCATATTTCATGCTTCGATTCAGACAGACTTCATTTTTCGCTTTAAATAATATCTGACCAAAGTCCCGCCGGACATTTTGACACCAAATGGAAAAACACTCATTCCCAAGCCTGAGAGTAAAAAATATGGTATTTCCTGTCCTGTATAATAATCGCAGAGTCCCTTTAAGGAAAACACCACGCCGAGAATCCCGACCCCGCTTAATGCGCGTCTGACACGCTTTCTGAAGCGACGGATCGAATGAGCCATTTTCCCTGTCTTCCTTAGATGCACTTCCCATGCTTCTTTCAGGCCTGTGTCCCATATTTCCGGGCGATCAAGCACTGTCTGAGGCAGATATGTTATAATATCGGCATCCGGCTGGAACACGGAGTGTATCAGTAAATGTTCCTCATCCTCGGATTCCTCATTGCCGTTTACCTTGAACGGGGTGTAAATATCCACCCCACCTTCCGCGTACAATTTTTTTAGGATGCTGACTGTATCAAACATCACATCTCAACCTTAAATCAGAAAAGCGACTTGGCAAGGCTCCCGAAAAACTCCTTGACAATGCCGATAAGCTCGCCCCAGAATCGGAGAGATGTGCTGACACTCTGATTGTGAAGCTTATGCAATATCGCACTTTCTTCGTTTGCATACTTCGCCTGTACCCTTGTCAGCACATCCCCGTCCAACTGGATAATCGTCTGCATCGCAATCTCTTCCAGGCCCATTTCCCATATTTTTCGGATCATCACCAGATCGTTTGTAGCCAGGGGCAAAGGTGGCGCATCATCAATATCATCACGCAAAAGATTGTTGTCCCACTGCTTTGCTTTTTTTTTCTCAAGCCCTTTGAATATCCCCTTGATCTGATCCGACATTCTTTTGATCCGATGCAGCATTACCATATCTGCCTCATCGTATTCCCGATGCTTTTTCGCGGCTCTTTTTCTGATGGCCAGCATGCCTTCATTGGTCTTTTCACGAATCAGATGAAATGATTCAAAACTTCCAGGCCCGGCATCTGTCTGTTGTACTGGCAGGCCAAGATCAGTCAGTTTGAGATTATAATTTTGTGCGATATCAATCAGAGCGTGACGAGGTGCAGGCATCTTTCTGCCGGTCATATTGGCCTTTATAATCGTGTTCACTTCAAGATTGAGCAAATCCTGTGCGATATTTTTGATCTGAACTCCGAACTCTGCCATGCTCTATCCTTCAGAATGTTCTGTTATCATTTTGAGGAGTCTTTCGAGGACTGCGATGTTCTGCAACACAATTTTATAGCCCTCTTTCTCCCTGGTTGCGTGGAACGCCCTGAGTTCCTGATATTCTCCTGTGACGAAAGCTTCATGATACACTGTCTTAATATCGCCTTGGAGAAGGTTTATTTTGGTCAGGATCATCTTGGGATTTTTTTTATAGTCAAGATCAGGCAGGTTCCTGCCCTCTTCTGAGCCGCCGGCTGGACCGGCCACATGCCCGACGGCTGTCATGATATCGAGGGTGACAAGATTCTCAATTGATTCCATAATTTTTTTTTTCAGATCTTTCGCCATTGAATACCCTCCTCTGTAAATTATGACTGGTTCTAATGTTTTTTGTGGTTTTCCCAGTCCTTCAGCTTGTTTTTTTCAAAGACGATCATACTTGACATCAGAATAATGTCAAGAAATAATTCATCCCATTGAATGGAACCAGTGCCCTTATTATTGCAATTCAGATATTTTTTGAAGTATATAAATTAGTTCTGTCATGCCTCCGCAGTCTTAAATATTTTCCGGCACCGGGCAAATCCCGTTCGGCAGTGCAAATAATTTCCGCTCGCTTGGGATTGGCAAATCCCGGTTCGCTCTTCACCCGAATTTCTCCTCCGTGTTCGTCAATCTGCCAGACGGTCAGACCACGCTGATTTCCCGCGCTGTCGCAATGCCGTTTTCCCGGCAGAATTCCAACGCCTCGTGTGTGAACCCGCCTGTGGAGAAAAACGCCGGAAGCATCTTTCTCCCCGGATGCTGTGCCGCATAAACTCCGAGTTTCTCCATAAAGTCCTTTGTCAGTGTCAGACCGGTCGGGGCTCTGGTCTTTTTGACCTCGACCGCCAGCACCCTGCCGCAGTCCGATTCCGCGAGCACGTCCATTTCCATCTCCCTGCCGTCAGGTCTCTGAAATTTTACCCGCATCCTCACATCCGTGACATTCAGCCTCGTGTCATCTCTGACATCTGAAAAATACCTGGACGGGGAAAACCGCTTTCTGCTCCTGAACCCGGTCGCCAGCTGGTATTCGGCCATCTTTCCGGTCAGATGGCTGATCATGCCCTGAAGGGATTTTTTCTCCTTCCTGAGTTTTTCCAGTTCCTCATGAAAATTCTTCTTCAGATACAGCTCTGTTTTCTTCAGATTCGGCTGATAAGTGGCGATCTCCTCCTCGAACCGGCTCCTCAGAATCAGGTGCAGGGTGCCGTCCGTGAGTCCCCTGTAACGCATGTCCGAATTGCCCTCACAGATCAGATCCGCACTCACCATGACTCTCAGAAGTTTGTGGATATCTTTCTCTCCGATGTCCAGCCCCAGCTCATCCCTCAGTTCGCGGGGTGTCCATTCCCGGTCCGAATGTCTGCTGAGATGCAGGAGAATGTGCTTGGAGTTGACTGTGTTGATGCGTTTCAGGGACAGTTCGATGTACTCGCCCCAGGTCATCTGCATTTCCGATTTGCGGAACGTGATTTCATGATGGACCGTGTCCACAACGCCCTCCTCAGCGGTCAGATCCTTTTCCTCATAATCACTCCCGATCACGCAGGAGATAAAAAACGGATCCGACATGCACAGCCGGGCGATCTGCACGGCGCTCTCATTGGTGAGCGGCTCCCTGTAGGATTCGGCATATTTATAGACCGCCTGCAGACCGTCCTCCGGCGAAAGATACGGATTCAGAAAAGTGCGCTTCAGCCTGCCGGCCTCCAGATATGTGTCAATGATGTTGATCAGCCAGCCGATGTATGACCCGGTGACCAGTATGGGCGCATATTTGGATTCGGAAAGGTCGTGCCAGGTACCGGGGATGGTTTTGTCCTGACCGGTTCTGCATTCCTGATCCCGGTAAACATATTCGCCTGTGTTCTGAAACTCGTCCATGATGACCAGAAAACGCTGATCGTATAACTGGGCATAGCGGTTCGGCGCGCTGGCGGCGGTATCCCACATCATGTCAAACCCGGTTCTCTTCTCATAATATTTTATAAGCAGATCAGCATCATCAGACATCGGGCTGATGCCTTTGGCCAGTCCGTATTCTCTGATCTGCTCAAGTGTCATCAGATTTCTTACACGAGACTCATCCCGTTCCAGAAATGAGATATACTGGGACGCAAATGTCCGGTAATAGTTCACGGCAAAATCCGGAAGCCAGATGTTGCGCTCCTGTATATTGATATAAAACGGGATCACCTGCCCGTTCTCACTCCACAGCCGGTTGAAGATGCGCTGTACAATTGCGGTCTTGCCGCTTTTGCGGCGGGCAAGTATGGCCCTGGACTTGGAGAGCCGGTCCGGTATCCGGCTGATCCATCTGTCAAAAAGGTCGAATTCTTTTTCCCGGCCAACCAGGAGGTCGGGATTTCCGATGATTTCAGGTAAGGGGTATTGCATGTTGTCGCCTCCTTTTGTCATTGGTCATTGGTTATT
>JAOZLU010000633.1 GCA_029934695.1 Desulfobacterales bacterium
CCCGCACTCTTGACCGGCTGCACAGGCCGTGAGCGTCTGTCTGCGTTCATCTGCGGATCATATCGGAAACCACAAAAACCGTTAGAACCAGGAATATTTAAAGTGCCCGATCTGAAAATTCTGTCAATGGTGCGCCTGTATCCAATATGGCATCGAATTCGTGATGTTTGCCATTCATAATCACAAAAATTGGCAGAAAAATATAAGATGCACTGGTATCAAATGTTGTGATGTTTGGCACGATATCTCCAACCTCCCGGAAAGGTACCCTTACCTAAATCCATTATAATCAGATTTTCTGAATCTGTATTTTCCGGGTTCGACCACAACAAAAGTGCCGTTCAGTTCCTTCTCGAAATAAGTCCTTATGATTTCGGAGAGTTCCTCATGCACCACATTCACAGTCGAGGGCAGAATTCGGAGATAAATGACTCCTCCTCCGAGTTCCTCAGCAAAGACAAGTGAGCCTAAGTCCCTGTCCCGGGTGACGAATATCCGTTTCTGTTTCCCTGCCTCTCTGAGCAGATGCCTGTCATCCGAGCGGGAAAGTCCCGCCTCATATGCGGTTATGACATCATGTCCCGAATTTCTGAGAAAACGGACTGTAGCGGCGTAAACATCCTGATCTGTAAAGGAGGTTGGCCATAATCCACTGGGGCTTCAGTTTTTTTGGCCTTTCATCCTTATTTGTTATTTGTGCTTGACATTCACATTTTGTCCTTATATATAAAATCAGTTATTTTCTTAAAAAATTTGCCGGAGTTTTAAAAACAGAATCGGAGGTGTGTTCCCAGATTCTTCTGCCACTCATAATATAATGCAATGTATCCTGCATCTCTTCAGAAAGTCAACGAAAAAAACGGGGAACGGAATCTCTGAACAGAATCAGACACCTGTCTGTGACAAAAGTGACTGCCGGATCATATAGACTTATGGAATATACACAAACATATAAGAATATTGATGTGCTTGCGACGCTGACAGAATCTGCCTGTAGGATAATAACCGAATTTCGGACTGCCAGACACGGCATTGTTGTCATGCATATCCTGCTTGTCCTGCTTATTGTTCTCGGCAAAAAATCAGCCGAAGAGACCGGAAGACTCAGCAATGACGAACTGAAAAACAGTTTCGGACATATAAAAAAATCGGTGAGCGGTTATTCCGAACTGAGAAAACTGCTTCACGCTACTGACAGATTCAGAATTTACAGACATTTTTTTGATCATGTCGCGGATGACTGGAACGAAATTGCGGAGAGATGTCTGATCGCCTCGGATCCCGACATCAGAGACATTATTGAAACATACGGTATTGAAGAGGCGGCAGACACCTTCAGTGATGTCAGTGAAACTTTGAATCTCCTTGACACCCTGAAATGGGACGAGGCTTTCAAATATCTGGCGGCAAATTAGAGAACATGCTTATGTGTCTGTCTCCGGCAAAAGTCATAGTGTTCAACAGAAAAGCGTTGAAAAAGTTCGGCGGTTTTGGCGGTGCCGGCATAAGAAACCGCTCTGATCTGGAAAATCTTTCCGAATATGTCGAATATGCGGCAGACATGTACGGATGGGATGACATACAGAAATACTGTCTTGCCGTCTATCAGATTGTCAAACTGCATCCGTTCACAGACGGCAACAAACGCACAGCAGGATACGTTCTTCTGAACTGTCTGAGAAAAAGAGGTCTGTCTTACACAGGCAGGGAAAAAGACCTTGCGGAACAAATAATTGAGCTTGTGAAAACAGATCCGGGCAAAAAGGAGGAATCCGTGCTGAATTTTTCATATTTTATAAAATCCAAGCTTCAAAAGAGGGCTTGAGCCCGAGGTGTGTTTGCGGATTCTTTTATCGGCAAAAATCAGGTGTATAATACGGGACAATTTCTGGAAACCCGCTTCTGAAAAGCGGATACGGAACCGTCTTCCGGATTGGACACCTGACGGTGACAGAGGCAGATTCCGGATTATACGACATTTCAGAAATTCTGCCCGGAGGTGTGTTTCCGGATTCTTTTATCAGCGGAAAATGTGGTGTATAATTCGGGACAATTCTGGAAAACCCCGCTTCTGAAAGGCGGATACGGAACCGCCTTCCTGATTAGACACCTGATGGTGAGAGGGGCAGCTTCCGGATTATATTTTTCCGGCGAAGCAGACCGACAGTGAAAAAAAACAGAATAATAAAAATGAAATCAAAAGTATATATCGAAACGAGTATTCCGAGCTATTACTGTGAAATCCGGGAAGATACGGAATCTGTCGCCAAAAGACTGCTGACAAGAGAATGGTGGGATAATCACAGGAACTTTTATGAACTTGTGACGGCTCCTCCCGTGACAGATGAGCTTGAACAGGGGGATTATCCCACAAAATCTGAGACACTCAGACTTATCAGTGACATACCGCTTCTCGAACTGACCGAGGAAACAGAAAACATAGTTGATGAATATCTGAGACATCATCTTATGCCGAAAGACCCGAAAGGCGACGCACTTCATCTTGCGCTGGCATCTTATCACAACTGCCGCTTTCTTCTCACATGGAACTGTCAGCACCTGGCGAATGCGAACAAATTTGAGCATATCCGTCACATAAACACTCTGCTCGGTCTTTTTGTTCCGATATTAACAACACCTTACGGTTTACTGTATGAATATGAGGGGAGAGAGATAAATGATAACAGATATGACAATAGACAGAATTCGGGCAACACGTCATAAGATTTCGGAAGCATGTAATCACGAAACGAAAAAGTTGGTTGAATACTACATGAAATATCAGCAAAAATATGCTGACAGGCTTATTAAGAAAAATACAGCTCCGAAAAAGGAAAAATCTCTGATCATGTGAACACTGAGTGAATCAGATGAAAGCGGAGAAAGCAGATGGTGTCCTTCGGGATGGTGCGCTCCGCATGCTCGGGCTGTTCTGACAGTCGGAAAGTGACGTGAAGTACATTTATATAATGTGCGGGTATCCCCACAAGGAAGACCTTTTCAAGAGGCATGAGCCGTGGGGGAAACTCTCAGGCACGGTTCTCAGAGGGCTTGGGGCTGGCAACAGCCCCCGGCTACCCGACCGGCATTGCGGAAATTCTGTCCGAAGGTGTGTTCCCAGATTCTTTTATCGGCGGAAATCTGGTGTGTAATCCGGGGCAATTTTCGGAGACCCGCTTTTTAAAGGCGGATGCGGAACCGGTTCCGGGATTAGACACCTGATGGTGAGAGGGGCAGCTTCCGGATTATACGACATTGCGGGGATTCTGCCCGAAGGTGTTTTTCCGGATTCTATTATCAGCGGAAATGTGGTGTATAATCCGGGACAGTTTTGGGAAACCCGCTTTTTAAAAGCGGATACGGAACCCTCTTCCGAATTAGACACCCGACGGTGACAGAGGCAGATTCCGGATTATACGACATTGCGGGAATTCTGTCCGGAGGTGTGTTTCCGGAGTTCTTTTATCAGCGGAAATCCGGTGTATAATTCTGTATGATTTTTGGGAACCCGCTTATGAAAGGCATTTCCGGAGTCGCCTCCCGGATTATGCACCTGCCTGCGGCAGAGGCGGCTACCGGATTATACGGCATTGCGGAATTTCTGTCCGGAGGTGTGTTTCCGGATTCTTTTATCGGTGAAAATCTGGTGTATAATACGGGGCAATTTTCGGGAACCCGCTTCTGAAAAGCGGGTACGGAACCGATCCCGGGATTAGACACCTTATTTGGTGCAGGATATGGTTTGGGTTTAGACACCGTTTTTGGTGTCTATTACTGGTTATTTTTTCTTGAAATTCTTATCAGAAAGTTTAAGGAGGAAAATTGTGAGAAAATTAACGCTGATGATTATGGCTGGTGTGGCACTTTTTGTATTCGGGACAATATCCCCGGTCAGTGCCGA
>JAOZLU010001149.1 GCA_029934695.1 Desulfobacterales bacterium
AAAACAATTATGCTTCAAGCAACTTCGATATATACACAAGGGGATGGAGAAAAATGGGATGTCAAAAAAATGTTTGATATTATGATTGAGATTTCTAAAACCTCTCTTAGAGTATTGGGAAGTGAAATATTTAACCAGATAACAAAAAGTAAATAACTAAAAACAAAAGATTTATTGAATTAAGATAGGTTGATAATGGCAAGAAATGCAACAAATAAATTATTGCAAAAAGCTAAGAAATCAAAAAGTGATGAGTTTCATACACAGCTTTCAGATATAGAAAGTGAATTACAATATTATAAAAGTCATTTTAAGGACAAGGTGGTTTTTTGCAATTGCGATGACCCTCGAATTAGTAATTTTTATAATTATTTTGCTTCAAACTTCAAAGAATTAGGTCTTAAAAAATTAATAACAGCTTGTTATAGAGAACAAGTAAGAGATTTGTTTAATACAGAAGAAGATGAAAATGGTTTTTTCTTTGAATATACAGGTAAAGAGGGAGAAAATAACAAACCAAGTTCAACTGATATTCTTTACTTTAATGGGGATGGGGATTTTCGTAGTTCAGAAAGTATTGAACTATTAAAGCAGTCCGATATTGTTGTTACTAATCCACCATTTTCATCATTCAGAGAGTATGTAGCTCAATTAGTTAAATACGATAAAAAGTTTTTGGTAATTGGCAATATTAATGCAATAACCTATAAAGAAATTTTCAAACTAATTAAAGAAAACAAGGCGTGGTTAGGAATAAATCTTGGTAGAGGTATTTCTGGTTTTATTGTTCCCGAACACTATGAACTTTATGGAACAGAGGCTCGGATTGACAGCTTAGGGAACAGAATAGTTTCTCCAAACAATTGTCTATGGTTAACTAACTTAGATACTTTTAAACGGCACGAAGACATTGCACTCGCAAAAAGATATTTTGGGAACGAAGCTGAATATCCAAAATATGACAATTATGATGGAATTAATGTTAATAAAACAAAAGACATACCATTAGACTACAAGGGGGTTATGGGTGTACCAATAACATTTCTACATAAATTTAATCCCGACCAATTTGAAATAATTAAATTCAGAAAAGGGAATGATGAAAAAGATTTATCGATAAATGGGAAATGTCCGTATTTTAGAAT
>JAOZLU010001150.1 GCA_029934695.1 Desulfobacterales bacterium
GGAGTGCCAAAATGAAATTTTGGCAGAGCCGGAGGCGAAACTCACCCGCCCAGCTCGGATTGCCAAATCCGAGCCGGCCGGAAAGGGAGTGCTGAAATGAAATTTCAGCACCCGGAGGTGCTTGGTGAGACAGAAAGGTTGCGGACGGGATTACAAATTCCGTCCGGTTTGAAAGATGAATTATGCCCTGATCCGAGACTATTCAAACCTCCTGTCAGGGATAACCGGCCTTGTCCTGACTGGTCATAATTCAATACTTCCAAGTTTGCTATAAGGCGTATTTTATGTTAGCTACCAATTAACAAAAAATTTGTTCTGATTAACTGAAAGGAGGTATCATGGAAAACACAGATTTGCACCGAAAGACACAGAGGACTCACAGGAAAACGACAGTTCAGTCCGGAATCACGGCTCTGCTGCTGGCTCTGAGCCTGTGGCTGGTTCCCATGCAGGCGGGAGCCGGCAATGCTCTGGATTTTGACGGGTCGGATGATCTTGTGAACTGCGGTGACATTGATGCACTGGACAACATTAGCAAAATGACACTTGAGGCATGGGTCAGGTTCAGCGCACTGGGGCGATTAAATAGTATTATATGCAAAAGAGGTGATCATTACAACAAATTTCAGCTTTCTCTGGGTGAAAGCAGCAACACAGATGATATCAGAGTCCAGATGGGAGACGGAACACTCGGATATGGCTATACCAGTGCAGACATTATATCAACAGGAACCTGGTATCATCTGGCAATGGTGTTTGATGGCACTCAGACGGGAAATGCAGACCGTTTAAAGTTATATGTAAACGGGGTTCAGCAAAGCCTTGCTTTTTCTGATACCGTTCCCGCAGTAACAGCCTGATTAACCGAACAGTGAGTTCGCAGACACCATAACGGTGAATGTGACTGATCGCAAGAAAGGAGAACATTATGAACATACAGAAAAAATTTCGTGACAAGATCAACGGGATGCGCTCCGGAGTGATGATGAGCGCGGGACTGAAAACTTCGGCAATGATTGTCTGCTTTGCAGTGTTGCTGTTCGGATTTGTGCCGGCGGACGCGGCGACTGTTATTCTGGATTCTGCAACGAATACCACAGCGACTGTTACATTAAATTCCCCATCGGCTACCGACTTTTACGTTT
>JAOZLU010000634.1 GCA_029934695.1 Desulfobacterales bacterium
TGGAATAACACATATATTAGGGACAATCGTATCCAAATTCCTGCTGACAATAATCTTCTTTACATTAGTCACACCTGTTGGCGTTACCAGAAGAATATTCGGAGCGGACTCATTGCAACTAAAAAAATGGAAGAAAGACACTGTTTCTGTTTTTACAATTCGCGACCACCATTTTCAACCGGAAGAGATTGAAAGGCCATATTAGTCGGAGGAGAAATGGATTTCTTGAAAGATTTGTGGGGATTCTTGAAGGAGCGAAAAAAATATTGGCTATTGCCGATAATTTTGGTATTGCTTTTGTTCGGGGGGTTAATTGTTCTGACCAGCGGATCCGCTATTGCTCCCTTTATTTATACTTTATTTTAGCAATGTTTTGTCATTGTTTTCAGAAAGGGTAAAAATTTCGGCCAATCCGTGTCCGATGATTCGTTGTTGCCATCGGGTTGGATTTGTCATGACCGGGTGTCAACAGTGGCTTGGCGTTTTTGACGGACGCTTACACCTGTTGCCTGACCAAATAAGTTTTGAAAAGTGCGCTATATAAGGGAACTTGTCAAAACTTATTTGGTCAGGCACTATAAGGAAAAGCTTTCTATTTTACTCGACAGTCGTAAGTTCCCATAAACTGCTGAAATTACTGACACCGACATTTTTCAGATCAGCGGTTGACATTGAATAATTTCAGTATGTTGCGTGATTACTTTCAACTTTTCACTTTGAACTTTTCACTGAGAGATTAGGAAGATTAGGATACAGATATGTCAGAAATAATTTTAGGACTCTCTGCATATTATCATGACAGTGCGGCAGCTATTTTGAAAGATGGGGAAATCATTGCTGCCGCTCACGAAGAGAGATTCACCCGAAAAAAACACGATTCTTCGTTTCCGATCAATGCCACCAAGTATGTGCTAAATGAAGCCGGAGCCAGCTTGGACGATCTCACTGCAATTTCGTTTTATGATAAGCCGTATATTAAATTTGAAAGATTGCTGGAAACATATCATGGCTTCGCTCCAAAAGGTCTGACAAGCTTTCTCTCGGCAATGCCTGTATGGGTTAAAGAAAAACTCTTTATGAGGAAAATGCTCAAAGATGAGCTGTCAAAAATTGGCCAACTTAACAAAAAACAGTTCCTTTTTCCCGAACATCATCTTTCTCACGCTGCGAGTGCCTTTTACCCTTCTCCTTATGAGGAAGCCGCTATTGTCACGGTTGACGGTGTGGGTGAGTGGGCCACAACGACCATAGCCCATGGCAGGGGAAATGAGATTGAAATCCTGCGCCAGTTGGACTTCCCCCATTCCCTCGGCCTGCTTTACTCAGCTTTCACATATTATTGCGGATTCAAAGTAAACAGCGGAGAATACAAGCTGATGGGTCTCGCACCTTATGGAAACTCCGATGACGGGCATACTAGGAAATGGAAACAAATCATATTGGATGAATTTGTTGATATCCGGGAGGATGGCTCTCTCCTACTGAACATGGACTACTTTAACTTTGCTACTGGCCTGACCATGTGCTGTGAAGATAAGTGGGAGAAATTATTCGGAATACAAAGAAGAGAATCAGAGAGTCAACTGTCTCAGCCATATATGGATCTCGCTCTTGCCATTCAGCAGGTCACTGAGGATATCGTTTTCCGTCTGACAGATACAGCCGAAAAACTTACCGGATGTGAGTATCTTGTAATGGCGGGTGGTGTTGCGCTTAATTGCGTATCCAACGGCAAGCTTCTGAGGAGAGGGACATTCAAAGACATTTGGATTCAGCCTGCCGCGGGTGATGCCGGAGGCTCTGTGGGTGCGGCTTATGCTGCATGGCATATCTGGAAAAAAGAACAAAGAAAGGTAATCCCCGGGCAAGACTCTATGAAAGGGGCTTATCTGGGGCCGGAGTTCCATTTTTCCGACATGGAGAGGACAGCAAGGAAATATAATGCCTCTTATGAAAAATATTCTGATTTCGGCCGACTTTGTTCGGATGTGGCTGAATTATTAACTCAGGGGAATATTCTCGGATGGTTCCAAGGGAGAATGGAATATGGGCCGAGAGCACTGGGCAACAGAAGCATAATAGGAGATCCGAGACATCCTGAAATGCAGAAAAAGCTGAATTTGAAAATCAAGTACAGGGAAGGTTTCCGGCCTTTTGCCCCGTCCGTTCTGGAAGAGGACATTTTGGATTATTTTGATTTGGATCGCCCCACTCCGTATATGCTTCTCGTCGCGCCGGTTCAGGAAAGCAGAAGAAATACGTTGCCTGAAAACTACGATCAGTTGCCGATGTATGAAAGACTTTATCATTTGCGCTCAGATATTCCTGCCATAACGCATGTGGACTATTCGGCAAGAATTCAAAGCGTAAACAAGGACACGAATGGCAAGTATTGGAAGCTTATAAAGGCGTTCAAAGATAAAACCGGCTACGGGCTGGTTGTGAATACCAGTTTCAATGTGAGAGGCGAACCGATTGTCTGCACTCCGGAGGATGCCTATATCTGTTTTATGAGAACAGAAATGGATTATCTGGTGATGGGGGAATATCTGTTCAAAAAGTCAGATCAGCCTGTATGGAAGGGAGATGACGATTGGAGAAGCAGATATGAATTGGATTAGGTTTATTTCCTCTTGTTGACCTGAACTTTGAATTGCAAAATAGTTGTTGACGATATTAACCGGAGAGGTTGAAAATGGCGACCAGTCAGCGTAAGATGGCAATTGTGACTTTTTTTATGGTTATGATTGCCATCACGACAATTATAGCTGTGGCAGAAGGCGTTGTCCGTCTAAGACAATTTTTGAAATATGGACACGCAGGGGCGGTTCAGGATATATACTACACAGACCCTTCCATGAATTTAAGAGTGCTTATCCCGAATCTGAAGCAGTCCAATATCCAAATAAACAGCATCGGCTTCAGAGGCCCGGAATTGGCAAATCCGAAACCGGTTTCCGCAGTACGTCTCGCCTTTCTGGGCGGTTCGACCACATTCTGCGCTGAGGTCAGCAGCAATGAGATGACCTGGCCCCATCTGGTATGGAAGCAGATTCAGGAGGCCAAACCGGATATACAGTTTGATTATGTCAATGTTGCCACACCAGGTTATACGCTTTTATCTTCACTTAAATGTCTGAGATACAGACTAAAGCCTCTGGAGCCTGACATAATCGTTATTTATCATGCAACCAATGATCTCTGCAAAGACAGCAGAGAGCTTGCCATAAAACAGGGCATCATCAGTCAGGATGATATTGACGACAGAGAAAGCTGGCTTTCCAGCTACTCTTTGCTTTGGCTTATATTGGAAAAAAATTTTAAGATAATGAAGATACAGAAAGAGATTGACACTCAGCCCAAGTTGGAATTTGATCCTGAATCCCTCTCGAAAAACTTCCGAGAGAGATTGACAGCGTTGGTGACAGAGAGCCGGAAAACAGCAAAGCTGGTTGCACTTGCAACTTTTTCATGCAGAATAAGACATGAACAAACATCTGAAGAACAGTTGAAGGCCGCTAACACAGCCCTTTACTATATGCCATACATGAGTATGGAAGGAATGCTGAAGGGCTATGAGGAGTATAACAGAATCATTCGGGAAGTGGCGAGTGAAACGGGTGCTTTGCTGATTGAAAAGGAGATGAGCATTCCAGCGGATGATCTTCATTTTAACGATTCTGTACATTTCAAAGATCCGGGCAGCAGACTGATGGCCAAACGGATAAGTGATGCTTTGCTGAATTCTGTTGCCTTGATATCAGTCGTTCAGCAGCAAAGCACAAAGCAGATTCATAATCAATGAGAGTTATTCGGTTTTTTGAAAAATGGGTAAGGAGAACCTTTTGAACCAGAATCGCAACAAAAAAACCAATGTCCTGCATTTGCTCCTCTCACTT
>JAOZLU010000109.1:0-6281 GCA_029934695.1 Desulfobacterales bacterium
GATTTGAGATTTGAGATTTATTTGGGATTTGGGTTACAGGAATTGGTCCGGCTTCAGACCGTCTCTTATACCCGGCCGTGTCAGAGCAAAATCATATCGGACAGGATCTTCGGGAGCCAGTTTCCCAAACCCCCGCGTGATCTCAAGCGCGGTGCGCATATTCGCCTGTTTCCGGACGGTCAGACCCGCGCTGATGCCTATCCTGTACATATGGACATCCAACGGGATAATCAGTTTGGACAAAGGCACATCCTCCCATCCCCCGGGATCAACATCATCTTTTCTGACCATCCAGCGCAGAAACAGATTCAGCCGTTTGCACCCGCTTCCCTTTTTTGGCAGGGGGATAAGGTGACCGCACACGCCGTTCCCGCGTTTTATGATTTTTTCAGCAAAAAAAGACAGGGCCGGAAGGATGGTCTCATCATCTTTTCCCAAACCGGCAAGAAAGCATTCGTGAAGAGAGCCATATTCCCTGATGATCTCTCCGGCTCCCGTGAGCATAGCCGCGAGATTGTCACCTGTGGCAAACCTGTGGACAAAGCCTGCAAAGGTTTGCCTGAGAGATGCAGAAGATGCTTCCGCGAGAAACTCGGAAGGGGATGGCCCCATGATGTCCAGAACAGATGAAACGCTTTTTAATATCTGGGCAACCCTGCCATAAGCCAGTGAAGAGGCTGTCAGCCCTGCAATTTCCCGGTCATCCGGGGTGTCATAAGCATAGAGAAATTCAAGAGGATCAGGGTGGACATATTTCCGTTTGTTGTACTTATTATAAAGTTTGTCCAGATTCTTTTTGTTGAAGGTCAATTTCATTATCCAAAAAAAATTTTGAAAGAACTTGGTGTCTGGTGAAAAAGTTCAAATTCTGGTCGTCTGAAACAATTTGCAAAATTGTCTTACGTTTTTCTGACTCGCAGGCCGTCTGAAACAATTTGCAAAATTGTTTTACGTTTTTCTGACTTGCAGATCGGAGACTGAAACAATTTATAAAGTGTAAGCTGACAAATGAAGGATGTCAATTATTTATTATAAATTTATCCATGCCATGAAAAGAAACCCAGAGACCGGATTGGTAAAATTTGCGAAGCTTTTTAAAACTTCGGAAGTCCGATTTTTTATGTTTCCTATTGACACAGTTACAGGAAAACATTAAATATGGAGGCATTATGATAAGAGAAATTCAGATAGAAAATTACAAATCTGTTCAAAAGCTGAAGCTGAACACAGGTCGGATAACCGTACTGATCGGTGAAAACGGTTCCGGCAAAAGTAATGTATTGGAAGCGATTGCTTTAAGTGCGGCAGCGGCCAGTGACAAATTGGATAACGAATTTTTAGCTTCAAGAGGTATAAGAGTTACAGAACCTCATCTTATGCGGGCTGCTTTTGATAAGGAAAATATTACAAAAATGATAATAATCTCCTTTAAGGGAGATAATGAAACACATTTTAATTTTTTACTTGAAAACGATAATACGCCTTACTCTGAATGGGTCAATACTTTAACAGCTCCGGTTACTTTTAATAAAAGATTGGATGATATTGGAAAGAGAGTTGCAGAAGTTAAAATCAGGCTTAGGGAACTTGATGATATTATAAATAAACCCAAAGAATATCAAATAGAAAAGGAGAAAATTCTACAGAAATTTGAAAAAGCTGAAGAACTTGAAAAAAATGATCCATGGATAAAAGTATTATTTGGCTTGTTAAAAAAATTTCTCATATTTTCTCCTGAAAGTCTGGCCTTGCATAAATTTGAGGAATTGGGACAAATTCAACCATTAGGCATTCATGGCGAAGGTTTGTTCAAACTTCTGAAAATCTTAAGTTTGGATGAAAATAAGGAAAAATTTAATGAGATCAAAGAAAAAATCCGTCTTATAGACTGGTTCAGGGATTTCCAAATTCCTCAGAACTTCTTTGGCAGTGAAAAACAAATCCGGATTAAAGACAGATATTTGGATGAAAATTTAGCCTTCGATCAAAAAAGTTCCAATGAAGGCTTTTTGTTTCTGCTTTTCTACTTTGCCCTTTTTATCAGTGATGACACGCCTGAGTTTTTTGCCATTGACAATATTGATGCTTCCCTCAATCCCAAGCTGTGCAGGCAATTAATAAAAGAACTTGTGAAATTGGCTGAGAAATATGACAGACAGGTGATTTTCACGACACATAATCCTGCTGTTTTGGATGGTTTGAATTTGGACGACGACGAACAACGTCTGTTTGTAATATATCGGAACAAATCGGGTTATACAAAAGCAAAGCGTATTTTGAAGCCAAAGCCTCTTGACGGACAAAAGCCTGTTAAAATGTCGGAAGCATTTTTGAGAGGATATATTGGAGGACTGCCTAAAAATTTTTGATTATGAACACATTCGCATTGATCACAGAGGCGTATAACGATTTTGCAAACCATATATAAAAAATCATGGCATTTTCAATATCCTGGCAACTGATTCCAGATACTTTATTTTATGATGCCTTTTTAATATTATATTTTCTCATTTTATACCGTAACACCCGCTCGCTGATCCCTAATGATTTGGCAGCCTTTGTCTGTATGTGTTCACTTTTTTCAAGGGCTGACATCAGCATCTCCCGTTCCACAGCTTCCAAGCGTTCGGCAAGTGTTCCCTGTTCTGTCACCTGATGAAACCGGATCTCGGCAGGCAGATCCCTGTCCCTGATAATCGTACCGCGGGACAGGGTAACTGTCCGCTGGATAATATGCTCCAGTTCCCTGACATTGCCGGGAAATGAATATTTTATCAGATTCGTCATGGCATCGGAATCAAACCGGACAGGACGGGGGCTGTACCGCTCAAGGAAATAGTCTGTCAGGGCCGGGATATCCTCTTTTCGACGGCGCAGGGGAGGAATTTCAATATCGAGAACATTCAGCCGGTAAAACAGGTCTTCTCTGAAGGTGCCGTCTGCGACCATACTTTTAAGATCACGATTTGTCGCGGCCAGAACCCGGACATCAATGGGAATTTCTTTTTCACTGCCCACCCTGTTTATCCTTTTTTCCTGCAAGACTCTCAGGAGTTTTGCCTGCAAATTCAGGGACAGTTCTCCGATTTCATCCAAAAACAGGCTGCCGTCCTTAGCCAGTTCAAAGCGGCCCCTCCTGCCTGAACTGGCACCGGTGAACGCTCCTTTTTCATGCCCGAACAGTTCCGATTCAAAGAGATTTTCCGGAATGGCGGCGCAATTGACCTCAATGAACGGTTTTTCGCTCCTCGGACTGAGCAGGTGGATAAGATGGGCAATGAGTTCCTTTCCGGTGCCGGTTTCGCCCCTGATGAGGACCGTCCAATGGGTGGGCGATATACGCCTGACCAGGGACAATGCCTCTTTCATCGCTGTTCCGTCTCCGACAATACTGATCGGCAGTTCACTCTGTTCCAGAGTTTCGGTGACATCATCGGCTTCTTCCCCGACAATCAGAGCCTGCTCAATCTTATGGATTTTACTGAGCAGGCTGATAAGATCAACAGGCTTTTCCAGGAAATCGTCCGCACCCAGTTTCATCACCCTGACTGCGGTATCCACAGTTCCGAAAGCAGTAATCATCATGCTTCGTACCAGAGGATTGATTTCCCTCATTTTTTCGAGAACCTCATCACCGGTCAGATCAGGCATCCGATGATCAATAAGAACCAGTTGAAAAGGAATTTCCGAAAAAAGCCTGAGTGCTTCCCTGCCGTTTCCAGCCGTGGCAACCTCATATCCCTGCTTTTCCAGAAAGCCTTTCAGCAGATCACACTGCATGTCTTCATCATCAACAACAAGAATTTTCATTTTTTCACTTTTCCCTGTAAAAGACCTCCGAGGTTTTTAAAACCTCGGAGGTCTGTCTGGAGGTCTGTCTGCCTGAACTTTCAAAGGGAGATAAATAACAATCCTGAGCAGACCGGGTGCCGGAACCAGGATTTCCAGGCGACCGCCATGAGCATGAACAATCCGTCTGACAATGGCCAGTCCCAGTCCTGATCCCCTTGTTTTGGTCGTAAAATAAGGTTCAAGAATCCGCTCCGCGTCCTCATCTGTCAAATCAGCCCCGCTGTTTTCAAAGGATAGCACAAGGTAAATCCCCTGTCTGAAAGTTCTGATTTTTAAGAATCCTCCGTCCGGTTGTGCCTCAACTGCATTCTTTATCAGATTTCCAATAACCACTTCCAGCAGATCGTTGTCACCTGTGACAGTTCCCGTATAATCCGCCTTATAAATTATTGCTATGGAACAGTCATTGCACTGCTTACTGTAAAGGGCAAGGATGCCGTTTATGACAGAATCCGGACTGATCACCTGTCCGCGGGGAGTGAAAGGCCCGACATAACGCCGGAGATCCGTGATAATTCCGTTTGTTCTGTGAACCGCCTTTAATATGGTCGAAACAAGCTCCTGATGTTCTCCGGTCAGTTCGTCCGCTTCGATTTGCAGACGCTGAAGCCCCATGCTGATTGCGTTCAGAGGATTTCTGATTTCATGGGTGATCGTGGCTGACGCACGGCCCAGTGTGGCATCCTCCTGTTCCCTGGCAAGTCTGCGTTCAAACGTCCTGACCTGCTCCAGATAAGCGTTCTGATACCGGTAAAGAAACCAGGAAAAAAATATGCCAAGCAGGGCTATGATCACACTGAAAACAAAAAATTCATTTCGCAGGTGTTTTATCCTTACAAAAAAAAGCCTTGCCTCCAGGCCCACAAGCAGAATATCGTTGCCAATGGAAACACGGGCCTCTGCCAGTCTGTCAGCATTATCTCCGATGATCGTGACCTGAGGGCGGGTTATCCGATTCTTGTGGTCTGATGAACCTTTTTCAATTCGCACATATCTTATACCCGCAAGACCTGTAAGCGTTTCCAGCAGATATGGCAGGCTGACCTGTTCCTGGAGCTTTTCAATGCGGGCAGAGGTAAGGCCCACGACAACACATCCTGATTCAGCTCTGGGCAGACTCAGATAGTAGAGGCTGCTGTCTTTCAGATGCCGCAGGGAATGGTTCTTTGCCCCGCAGGTGTCATCCTGCACAGAAAACCATCCGCCAGGCCCCTGCACATCATCACCGTTTTTTCTGACAATGCAGATGCCGGTCAGCCCGGTTTCCATGGCAAAAGCGGTGAGCTCTGATTCTGAGAATGGCTCAATCGTATCCAGATAATCAACAAAACGTGCTGAGTTGCCTAAAAAAGTTTCCATGATTTCCTCGGTCACTTCCTTGGACAGAACAGCACTGCCCGCATTGAGGCTGATCACACCGGCAAGCATACGGGTATGCTCCTGTACATGTTCTGTGAAAGTTTGCTCCGCATACCTGATCTGCCAGAAAAAATAGAACAGCACAATGATAATCAGCAGCCCGAAAATAAGAAGATTGCCCTTCCAGGTCGGTGCAATCCGAAACCCGGGATATCTCATCAGTGATGCCCCCCTCTGTTACCTCCGCCCAAGTGTCCGCCACCTCTGTTCATACCTCTGTGTCTGCATTTGCCCAGCCTGGAACGTACTCCGGTAGGATCCTTTCCATGTTTGTGATGCCCTCTGATGGTCTGTGCCTGGAACTCTCTTGTCTCGCCATGCAGATAATTGCCCCACAAACGCATTGTGGAACCGGTTTTCACAGATGCCGGCAACTGCCCCGGGGGAAACAGGACGGTAATCTGTTCTGACGAACCATTCTTATTATCAGAACCGGACCAGCCACTCACCTGAACTGTCATTTTGCCGTTCACCCGGTCAACGGAGACAATACTCACCAAAAGCGCCTCCATGGCAAAGCACGGGATGCATGCAAGATAAAAGAAAATTATCAGAATGACAGGGATACGCCGCATTGTGTCACCATCTGATGATAGGATTCCTTTTCGAGGGAAGAGTCATTATCCAACCATTCCGCATGAACAAACAGTTCGTATTTATTAATAAAACGGCTGATCCCGACACTGACAGCCCGGATGGTGTCTGAGCGGTCAGGGGATTCCGATGTGAAATCATACTCTGCATCTTTCCAGGAGGTCATGGCCGATATTTTCCATAGATCATCAGGAAACCATCCCACGGAAAAGCTTATGCTGTTTTCACGATATGATTCCGCTTTTATTGAAGATGACAGCCGATTGTGTGTGAGCGAGACATCTGCTTCAAGATCAGGTGAGAGATAAGCTGTGATTTTGAAACTGCTTTGGCTCAGGCGATCATCTCTGGAAATTGTCTGCTGCTGGTTTTCCTCCATCATATTTTCATGCTTCATATTTCCATGCTTCATATTT
>JAOZLU010000109.1:6381-15155 GCA_029934695.1 Desulfobacterales bacterium
CATGCTTCATATTTCCATGATGGCTGTGCGGGGTTTCATATTCCACCCGGCGGCATGTGAGCATTGGGTGTTGCGGATCGCTGGCTGATGCTTGCTGAAGAATCTCAACCGGATTGCAATACTCCTGCCAGGTCCATGCCTGCCGAATCCCCAGAGTGAATCTGCCGCTCATAAGCCATTCAAGCTGCCCCTTCAGCCTGTGTTCATTCGTTTCATCCCATTCTGCCTCATCATCACGGTAAAACTTTGCTTCATACATGAGACCGGGCAGGATACGGCCGCCAGCCAGGGACCCGCTCACCAATCCGCCTGCTTTGAACTGGTAATTATCATCTGCCTGAAAATAATCCTGATAAGAAACATCAATGAAAGCATCAACGCCGATCCATTGTGTGCCTGAAAAAAAAGGCTGCCCAAGGCTGATCCTGTATGCTCCAAAGCCGGAACCTGCTGCATCACGGGAACTGGTGACATTGTCGTCATAACCGGCAGCCGCTTCAAGTGTCATATCCAGCGCGGCCGCCTGCATTGTCCAAAACAGACTTATGCCTGACAACGCCAGCAGGCAGCTTATTTTATTTAATCTGTTCAAAATCAACCTCAGGATTGATAATCATCAGATCGGAAATGCCCCCCGGACATTGCTGCCCTCACGCTCCCGGAAACGCCCGTGATTTATCAATCCCAGGCGAGCATTTTTGAGTATTTTCGATCTGCTGATAATTGATGATTTAATCGTTGGGTTTTGTTCCCAACCCTGCAATCTTCAATAATAAAATAGTTAGCAAGAAATATGCCAAAAGTGTGTCCGACAATAAAATTTTCAGACATCCCGCTCCCTTGCTCCCAAGCTCGGTCTGAATTGATAAACAGAAACATCATATCTGCCGGGAATGGGAGCCATGGCAACTCCGTTTTTTTCATTTTTCATCGACAATTTTGTCGAACCAAAACGCAGATTGTCGAATATGGAAATACAAAGACCTCCGAGGTTTTGGAAACCTCGGAGGTCTGACATATTGGAGGTCTGGCATATTGAACCATCACACCCATACCGCGAATATCTCTTTATCGCGGAATGGAATATTTTCTTCTTTATACGCCTTGTTTTTGTTGAAATCATAAATCAGCAGATACCCCTCTTTGAGCGAATATATGTCCAGATAGTCACTCAGTTGTTCCAGACCCTTCTGATGATATTTGGCGCCATACCAGCGTTTCAGCTCAATGACATACCGCCGGGTTCGGCAGGTAATCACAATATCCATCCGCCGCTCATCCCCGACATGCGGTTCTTTGAAATCAAAGCCTTTGCCGTTGATAATCGGACGGAGATAGGACAGAAACAGCAGGCGCCCTTCCCGTTCCAGAAATTTTTCGTCCCTGCTGGAGTAATGCTCCTTCATAAAAGCCTGGAAGCGTCGGAGAATCAGTGTGACATCCAGTCCCTCGGAGGTATGGAATTCCGGGCCTCCGAACCCGTTCACCTCATGATACTGTTTCCTCATAAATTTGGACATCATATAATCATATATCCGTTGTTCGAAGATACGGTTGTGAATCCGGCAGTGTCCCTGTTCGGATCGGACCAGAATACCGTACAGGTGGCCCAGGCTGATCATGGGGTCAGTAATGATGAAGGGGAACCGTTTGCCGTTGATCACGATCTGGAAAACCAGTTCATACAGTTCCGGGTTGTTTTCCAGATTCTTGCCCAGACTGTCAAACAGAGTGGTGGTATAGCCTCCGTCAGCGAGCATTCTGAAAGCCTCCTCAGTATCCGCGACGGACCAGTTCTTCTCCTCCCGTCGGGGCACGATCTTTTCATCAGCGAACTTGCACAGTTTGCTGACCAGATAAGGATAGCCGGAGGTGTAGTGGTACAACTTTTCGGCAATGGCCGGGATGTCCGGCACGATGCCCTTCTCCTCGCTGTAATCCCGCAGCATGGTCCTGATTTCCCGGGGCGAGAAACTCAGATCCACCTCGAAATCCATCGCAATATTCCATGGGCTGTTGTATTTTGTGTCCTCATCAGGCCGAATTCCGGCTTTGAGCGTTTTGATATCATGCACACCGGCCAGGATAACCGAGTGGAACGTGTGATCCTGTCCCTCGTTACGCTGCAGATATTTGTTCCGCAGCATCCCCAGAAAGGTCAGAAACAATGGGTTATTACTGCTTTTATCCACCTCGTCAATCAGCAGTACCAGCGATTTTCCCGGGAGCATATCCCGGACAAATTTGGTAATAAAGCGTGACAGAGCAGGAATCGTGGTGATCTGCTCAATCTGTTGTTCGAGAAAACTGGCCGGTTCTGTCAGGTTGAGAAATTCAAGCCTGGCCAATATCATCAGCAGCACTTCGCAGATAAAATGTTCCTGTTTCCCGTAGGAATCCGGGTCTATTTCCTCAAACGTGATTTTCAGGGCCACATAATCATCCCGTTCGTTGAGCTGTTTTGCCAAGAGCGACAGGATCGTGGTCTTGCCGAACTGCCGGGGCCGACTGATGGTGAAATATTCCCCTTCCTCGACCAGTTCGATAATTTGTCCGATTTTCTCGGATGTATCCACCATGTAATGTCGTCCGGGGATACATAGTCCGGTATCATTGAATTTTTTTCGCATAAGACTCCTTTGATTTGTCCTTTTTATCTATGAGACGATACAGGTTGATAATATCGGTCTTGCCGACACCCCGGCCCGCGGAGTTCTTTCACACCTTGAATCCCACAACCGTCACATCATCCAGTCTGTCCCATTCCCCTTTGTGCTCTTTGAATGCCTGGACAAGCATCTCCTGCTGCTTCTCAAAGGGAGAGTCTTCAAATTGCCCAAGCAGGTCTCTGAACCGTTTTTTGCCGAAGGAAAAGGGTTTCTCTCCGCCCAACTGATCCCAGAAGCCGTCTGTTGACATATAAAAGGAGACACCTTTTTCGGCAGAGACCGTGTGATTGGTGAAATCAAAGGTCAGATCGGATCTTTTATAGCCGATGCTCTGCCTGTCGCCTTTGATCATATTCACTTCGCCGTCTGAAACATGAAACAGGGGCAGCTTCGCACCCGCAAAAATCAGGGTTGAGACCTCCGAGGTTTTTGAAACCTCGGAGGTCTCATATTTCAGAAAACAGACCGCCATGTCCATGCCGTCATCGGAAACCGCATACTCCTTGTCCTGCTGAAGCGAGGTTTTCACAATGATATTCATCTGTTTCAGGATTTCAGCGGGATCGTGGCAACCCTTGTTGATTGTGATTCTTCTCATGGCCGAGGAGGCGATCATGCTCATGAAAGCGCCCGGGACACCGTGCCCGGTGCAGTCAATGACCGCTATGAGAATGCCGTCATCAAACCGCTCCGCAAAATAGATATCTCCGCCCACGACATCCCTCGGCTCCCAGAGAAAAAAGCTGTCAGGAAGGTAGGTTCTCATCTCCTCCATGTTCGGCAGCACGGAAGCCTGTATTCTTTGGGCGTAGTTGATGCTGTCCATGATCTTTTCATTGACTGCCCGAATTACCTCACGCTCTCTTTCGGCCTTCTCCTTTTCGAGTCTCTCGGTGATGTCAACAAGCAGACCTTCGAAGTGGAGCAGTTTGCCCTCAGCGTCATGCACGGACCGGGAATATAGCGACACCCATATCGTGGTTCCGTCTTTGCGGTGAAACTTGGTCTCAAATCCCTCGACCTGTCCGTTTTCTCTGATGAGACGGATGAATTCCTCGCGGTCTTGCCGGCTGGCATAAACCTCTTCTCCGAGATTCATGACAGAGGAGGTCAGGTCCTCCTCGGAATCGTACCCCATGATCCTGACGAGGGCAGGATTCACACTGAGCACACGTCCGTCCGGCGTGGTCTGGAAGATGCCTTCGAGCGCTCTTTCATGCAGGGAACGGTATTTCTTCTCGGACGCGCTCAGTTTTCCATGGTAAGCCTTGAGTTCGAGATGGGCTTTTGCCCGGGCCAGCAGTTCTCCCTTGTTGAACGGCTTCACAAGATAATCATTCGCACCGCAGTCGAATCCCTGTATCAGATCGGATCCCCGGTTTTTCGCGGTCAGCATCACAATGGGCATGGAACTTGGGTCTTTTGTCTCCCTGATCTTCCGGCAGACCTCGTAACCGTTCATCCGGGGCATCATCAGATCGAGAATGACGATGTCGGGTTCCTCGTGTTGGAGAATTTCCAGGGCCTGTAAACCGCTTTGTGCGGTCAGAACCCGGTAATTCTGGGCACTGAGATGATTTTTGAGAACCTGGATGTTGACGATCTCGTCATCAACGACCAGCACGGTCTGCTGATCACCTGTTTCCGGTTTTGCCTCATCATCATGAAAGCTTTCATCCTGAACGCTTGCTTCCGATGCAATGCGTTGTTCAATAATTTCCGGTACATCTTCCACGGTCTGATCCTGTGCGACCGGCAGAGTGAACGAGAAAATTGCCCCTCTGTCCGGAGAACTTTCGACTTCAATGGCTCCGCCGTGGAGTTCCACCAGTTTTTTTGTCACAGCAAGCCCCAGACCGGTTCCGCCGTATTCCCTGTCAGCGGATCCGTCCGCCTGCTCAAAAGATTTGAAAATACGCTCCTGCTCTTCCTCGGGAATGCCGATGCCGGTGTCTGATACCGAGACGCGGATGAATTCGTTCAGACCTCCGAGGTTTTCAAAACCTCGCAGGTCTTTGTTTTGGAGGTCTTTGTGAGCTGCCGACACTGTCACCTGACCCTCATGGGTGAACTTGATCGCATTGCCGATCAGGTTGATCAGAATCTGCTGCAGACGGTCCTCATCCGCATGGGCCAGGGGGAGGGAATCAGGGATATGATTTTCCAGGGTCACGGATTTCTGGCCGATCAGGGGCCGGGAAAGGGCCATGACAATTTCGGTGATGCTCCTGATATCCATGGGTTTGGATCGGATATCCAGATCATGGGTTTTCAGTTTGGAGAAGTCGAGGATATCGTTCACAAGATTTGTGAGACGGCGTCCGCTTGAAGATATCATGGCCAGGTTCCGGGACTGCTCGGATGTGACCGGCCCCACTGCTCCGTCAGCCAGAGATTCGGCAATGCCGATGATGCCGTTCAGCGGGGTGCGGAGTTCGTGGGAGGTGTTTGCCAGGAACTCGTCCTTCATCTTGTCAATCCGGCGCAGGCGTTCCGCTGCCAGCCGTTCCTGATCCAATTCCTTTCTTTGGCGTTCCAACTCCTCTGCCTGTGCTTTTGTTCTATGCCGTACATATCCGAAAACAATGCCTGCCAGCATGATCACATAGAGACTGTATGCCCACCATCTTTTCCAGGGCGGAGAGGGAACGGTGATTCGGATGGCAACGCCTTTCTCATTCCATACCCCGTCATTGTTCGAGCCTCTGAGTCTCAGTGTATAGGTCCCGCCCGGAAGGTTTGTGTATTTTCCATATCGTCTGATTCCGATATGATTCCATTTTGTGTCAAATCCTTCCAACATATAGGCATGTCGGTTTTTTTCAGGCAGGGTGTAGTTGAGCGAGGCAAATTCAAATTCAAAGAAATTCTTCTGCCATGTCAGGTTCATCTCTCTTACACGCTCAATTGCCATGCCGAAATCCGGTTCTTCGTCTCCCTGTCTGAAGGATGTCAGCACAACAGGCGGAATATATGGATTATCCTTTATCTTTTCAGGATAAAAACTGTTAACTCCACGGAGGCCGGCAAACCACATTTCCCCGTCTCTTGTTTTCAGCGCGCTCGTTGTGTAGTAACTGAATTTATTACCCTGCAATCCGTCTTTTTCAGTATAGATTTTAACCACGGTTTCTTTTTCAGGATCAAACTTCAACAAGCCGGAATCAGAGCCTAACCAGAGGAAGCCTTCTTTATCCTCAAGTATGCCTCTTACTGCATTGCTGGGAAAGCCATGGTCCTTTGTATAATGTTTGAAAGTCCCCGAGTGTTTATCAAACTTGTTCAGCCCGCCGTCATCAGTACTGATCCAGAACCTGCCCGAAGAGTCCGTATAACAGTCATTGACCACATTGCCGCTGATACTTTCGGGATTATCAGGATCATTTTTATGATGCTTAAATGTTTCAGTATTGCTGTCAAATCGATCCAGTCCGCCGCCTGATGTGCCAATCCATAATACACCGTCACTGTCCTGAAACAACATCCATGCAGAGTTGATACCCAAGGTGTCAGGATCATCCGGATCATGTTCGTAGTGTCTGAACATTTCCGCTCTTTTGTCAAATTTGAATATTCCGCCTGCTTCCGTACCAAACCACAGGATATCAGGATTGTTCTTATCTTCCATCAGATTTCTGGCAACTTCTCTTGCATATTCGTTTTTATACCGTTTTACAAATGCCTCTGTTTCCCTGTCGAATATGCCAAGCATCCCGTCGTTGGTTCCGACCCAGAATGTTCCTGAATTGTCTTCGAACACAGAAAATGCATAATTATCTGACAATCCCTCCGGATTATCCGGATCATGTTTATATACGGTAAAATCATCTGTTGTCCTGTTGTATTTGAGAAATCCGTTCTGGGATCCCATCCAAATCTGATTTTTGCTGTCTTCAGTTATAGTGACAATTGCATTTGTGCTCAGACTTCTGTTATCCTTGGGATCATTCCTGTAAAGATGAAATCTTCGGCTTTGCCTGTCATATTTCTCAACAGGTCCTGTATTCTCAATCACCCACAGTATGCCTGCCCGGTCTTCGAAACAACTCATTATGATATCGCCGCTCAGACTGTCCGGGTTCTCAGGATCATGTCTGTAATGGATAAATTTCCGGGTTTTTTTGTCAAATTTCTCAAGTCCGACGGATATGGAATACGGATGTCCGATCCACAAATCGCCCTGTTTATCCTCCATGACAGAGTAAACCTCGTCATTGGCCAGGGTGTCGGGATCATCAGGATCATGGCGGTAATGGGTGAATTTCCGGGTATTCTTATCAAATTGGTCAAGTCCGCCACCTTTGGTTCCGATCCAGAGATATCCGTCCATGTCTTCAGTAATTGCATAAACCCAGTCAGCAGACAGGGTGTCCGGATTATCCGGATCATGTCTGTAACGGGTAAAAGTGTTGGTTTTCTTATCGAATTTGTTCAGCCCGCCTTTCTGGGTTCCTATCCAGATAAAGCCCTCCCTGTCGATACAGACAGACCAGATATTATTATCACTCAGGCTGTTCGGGTTACCAGGCTCATGCTGATAACGGGTAAAGATGTCGGTTTTCTTGTCATATTTGTTAAGCCCGCCCTGTGTGCCGACCCAGAGCAGTCCGTCATTATCTTCCGCAACTGTTTTGGGGGCCCAGTTGAAGTGGTTGCTGTTTATACTGTTCGGATTATCCAGATCGTTTTTATACCAGATAAATGTGTCTGTATTTCTGTCAAAACAATTCAGCCCGCCGCCCAGTGACGGAATCCAGAGCAGTCCGTCCCTGTCCTCCAAAGCTGACGGTACCAGATTTGTCGAGAGAGAACCGGGTCTAGCTGTATAAACCTTTACATCTTGTCCGTCATATCTGACCAGACCGCCGGTAGTGCCGACCCACAAAAATCCGTCTTTATCCTGGGTAATGCTGCAATTGTATGATGCGGTGTTAAACGGGTGATCAAACTTCATATCAGTACCCTGGGCCGCGTGAACATTTGCCCATGAGATTAGGATCGAAAGAATAATCAGAATGGTGTTTTTGCTTATGAATTTCATATATTACTCCTCACTATTGACAAATCCAGAGATAGCGGTTCGGATTTGTCAATCCGAACCGAGCGGGAGGTGCCTTTATTTAAAATTGGCAGGTTTATAATAAGTCAGCCTGCTCTGGGACAGATTGTTCCTGACAAGCAGTTCCATATAACTGACAGCCGTACAGTTCGGATCAAGGACAGGCGCAGGCTTCCCCGCTTCTTTCAGAAGTCCGGCAACTTCTGCTGCCACACCGACAAAACAGGTACAGCCCAGAATAATCGCCTGGGCTCCGTCCTCTTCGACGGCTTTCAGACTTTGATCAAATACTCTTTCTACGGCAAGTTCGGTATTTGTCAGATCGGTCACCCCCATATCCACACTTCGTATGGAAGCAAAATTCTCCGTTATTCCGAATGCTCTGACATGTTCTGTCTGCAATGCAACAACACTGTCCAGAACCGTAATAATCGAAAATCGCTGGGCAATCATCATTGCAGTGTAAGCACATGCCCGGAATCCTCCGATGATCGGGATATCCAATACCTCTCTGGCAGCTTCGACACCGCACATATCCATATCACTGACGACAATCCCGTCATATCCGTCCTTCTCAGCATGCAATGCAATTTCAATCACATAAGGCGCGTTAACCGACAGATCATAACGGCCCTCTATGCAGATGTTCCCTTGTTTGAGACTCACAACATCCACGGTCACATCTGGCGAAATAACAGGTCCGAGTGCCTCCTTCATCTTCACATTAAATATTTCGCTGTTATCAGGGATAATCAGCATAAGTTTGATACTCATATTTCCTCCTTGATCAGTTTTTTCAGATCTGCCGAATGTCTTTCAACGGCACATAAGGTCCGAAGTATTCAAAACTCCTATACAAACCGGAGAACTCGTTAATAATGTAACGCGTCGTCATTTCCTTGGGAGCCTCCACCCCGATCAGGGTCAGATACTGCCCCTTTTCCATGGCGGTGTTGCTCACAGGCTTTCCGTCATCTCCCAGATAGCAAATCAGGTCAGGTGCCATTGCAACAGGATAATTCTTTTCACTGGACCAGACAATAATG
>JAOZLU010000635.1 GCA_029934695.1 Desulfobacterales bacterium
AACATCAAACATCAAACATCAAACATCAAACATCAAACATCATTCTTCCACAGTTCCGCCTGCCGCCTCAATTTTTTCTTTGGCACCTTTGCTGACCTTATCCAACCGAATTGTCAGTGGATATGTGATCTCACCCTGTCCAAGAAGCTTGATACCATATCTTCTGCCTTTGACAAGGCCCGCCCGGACCAGCGCTGCTTCATCAACAACGTCGCTGTTTTCCCCTCTGAGTCTGTCTCTGACCTGAACCAGATCTTTTATATTTACGACTGCAAACTGTTTTCTGAAAATATTTGTAAAGCCGCGCTTGGGCAGACGGCGATGGATAGGCATCTGACCGCCTTCATAACCGGGCCTTACGCCTCCGCCGGAACGGCTGTTCTGGCCCTTTGTCCCTCTGCCCGCTGTTTTGCCTGTCCCGGATCCCACACCGCGTCCCAGACGTTTCCGGGATTTGCGGGATCCTTCTGACGGCGACAATTCATTTAATCTCATGAATCTTCTCCTGAACTTCGGAAAAAAACCAAAAATCAAAAATCAGGCATCAAACATCAACCCTGACGAGATGCGAAACTTTATTGACCATTCCCCGGGTGCAGGGCGTGTCTTCAAGCTCAACAGTTTTGTTAAGCTTTGTCAGCCCCATCCCGCGCAATACCTTGCGATGTTTTTCCGGACGTCCGATCATGCTCCTGACGAGCGTTATTTTTAACATTACAGCCCCTTTCTGACGTTTCACGCATCAAACATCACTTTACAAATCTTCCACGCGCTTGCCGCGTTTGGCTGCGACCTGTTCCCGGCTCTGAAGCTGCCTAAGTCCCATGACAGTTGCTTTGACCACGTTGTGGGGATTGTTCGATCCCATACACTTCGTCAGAATATTCTGAACCCCCACAGCCTCAAGCACCGCACGAACAGCACCGCCGGCAATCACGCCGGTTCCTTCAGACGCAGGTTTCAGAAAAACCCGCCCCGCACCGAATCTTCCAATCACTTCAAACGGTATTGTTCCTTCAACCAGAGGCACCTGTATCATGCCCTTTTTGGCCTTGTCCATTCCTTTGCGGATCGCCTCAGGCACTTCTCCGGCCTTTCCAAGCCCGAAACCGACACTGCCTTCCCCGTCTCCGACCACAACAATGGCGCTGAAACTGAATCTGCGCCCGCCTTTGACGACTTTTGCCACCCGGCTGATATGGACGACTTTGTCAATTAACTGATTTTCTTCTGTTTCCTGCTTTTTCTGAATGAAGGCCAACGGACCCTCCTTAATATTTAAAAATCAAATTTTTTAGTAAAGAGCACGGCGTTTCCAAGTCTTAAAACTTAAAACTTAAAACTTAAAACTTAAAACTCCAAACCGACTTTACGCGCTCCGTCGGATACAGCTTTGACCCGGCCGTGATATAAAAATCCGTTCCGGTCGAACACAATTTTCTTTATCCCTTTTCCAAGGGCCCGTTCAGCTACAAGCCTGCCGACAAAAACTGCCACAGCAACTTTGCCCCCTTTGGAAGCGGGCTCCGATGCCTCAGAATCCTGAGGCGCCTGGGAGAAATGCACTTTTACGGCCTTTTCCATACTGGATGCCGCAGCGAGTGTCTGGCCGGATGTATCATCTGTAACTTGTGCGTATATATGTCTCGCACTTCGGAAAATACTCAGCCTCGGCCGTTGCTGCGTTCCAAAAATCCGCTTTCTGATTCTCTTTTTTCTTTTCAGCCGCGCCTGTGTTTTTAAATTTAACGATCCCATCTTTTAATTTCCTCTGAAGCTGGATATTGGAAGCCGGATATAATCAAACATCAAACATCCAACATCCAACCTATTTCGTTCCGGTCTTCCCTGCCTTCCTCTGGATATGCTCCTCAGCATATTTGATTCCCTTACCTTTATAGGGTTCCGGCGGTCTCAGTCGCCGGATCGAAGCCGCAGTATGTCCCAACTTTTCCTTGTCTGTTCCGCTGAGTTTCAGCACGTTGTTTTTGTCAACAGATACTGATATTCCCTCTGGAATGTCAAAATTGATCGGATGCGAATATCCAAGGTGGAACACAATAATTTTGCCGCTGACTTCTGCCCGATACCCAATGCCGACGATTTCCAGTACCCGTTCAAACCCTTTGCTCACGCCGGTGATCATGTTCGATACAAGACTTCGGGTGAGCCCCTGCAATGCAGGCGTGGACCGGTCATCAGTTTTCACGGCAATAATATTTATAACCCGATCCTCTATTTTCAGATCCACTGAAGGATGTACGGTTCTTGTCAGACTCCCTTTATCACCCTGCACGGTAAGCAGTCTGTTTTTATATAATATCTTCGTATTATCCGGTATGGGAATCGGTTTTTTTCCTACTCGGGACATCTGTCACTCCTTTCTCATCTCAAATCTCAAGCATCAGACCTACCATATCCTGCAGAGTATCTCGCCCCCCACATTTTCATTCCTGGCCTGTTTGTCTGTCATTATCCCTTTTGATGTGGATAAAATTGCTATGCCCATGCCGCTGAAATAGGGCTTTATCTCTTTGCTTCCCACATAAACCCGCCGGCTCGGTTTGCTGACCCGTTCAAGTCGAAAAATGACGTGTCTCTGTTTCTGATACTTCAGATATATTCGCAGGATGCCCTGCCTGCCATCCCTGATGAATTTGGAATTTCTGATATATCCCTCCATCTTCAGCACTTTCGCCAACTCTGCTTTCAGATTTGACCCGGGTATCTCCACACTGTTGAACTGGGCCTTCCCCGCATTTCTGATTCGGGTCAGCATATCCGCTATCGGATCACTTATTGCCATATCCTCTCCCTATGAATGGTGAATTTTGCCTTCATAAGTCAGACAGTTCATAATTCATAATTCACAATTCACAATTCATAATTCATAATTCATAATTCAGGTTTACCAACTCGACTTTACAATTCCTGGAAGTTTGCCCTGTGAGGCAAGCGTCCGGAAACAAATACGGCAAATCCCGAATTTTCTCAAAAATCCCCTTGGTCTGCCGCAAATCGGACACCTGTTGTATGCCCTCACTTTAAACTTGGGTTCCCTCGATGCCTTCACTCTAAGCGATTTCTTTGCCAAATCGTTCTCCTTAATCTGCCGTTTGTCACGAAAACAGGAAATTTTAAACTTGAAACTTGAAACTTAAAACTTGAAACTTGAAACTTAAAACCTGAAACTTAAAACCGGTCTGACCTTAATAAAGCCTGGTCGAGTTTGCGTTTCCATTTTCCAGCACTAATTCCTGAATGGCATACCTAACAGTTTGAGCAGTTCTCTTCCCTCTTCATCAGTGTTCGCCGTTGTGACAACGGTTATGTTCAGTCCTTTGATTTTGTCAATTTTGTCGTAATCTATTTCAGGAAATATGATGTGTTCCCTGATTCCCAAAGAATAATTTCCATGGCCGTCAAATGCTTTTCCTGATATCCCTCTGAAATCCCGTACACGAGGCAGGGCTATATTCACAAGCTTGTTATAAAAATCATACATTCGGAGCCGTCGTAACGTGACACTGCATCCTATTGGCATTCCCGCCCTCAGCTTGAATGCTGCGATGGACTTTTTTGCACGGGTGACGACTGGTTTCTGCCCCGCGATTATCTTCAGTTCTTCTGCGGCTGAATCTAGGAGTTTGATATTATGAATTGCTTCCCCCAGGCCCATGTTCAGGACGACCTTCTGAATTTTGGGCACCTGCATTATATTTTTATACTTAAAGGTTTCAATCAGACTGGGTACAACATTTTTCTCATAATACTGCTTTAATTGTGACATACTTACTCCGGTTTCTCAAGATGCGCATAATCAGGCATCCAGTTTACGTTTCAAACATCAAACATCAAACATCAAACATCAAACATCAAACATCAAACATCA
>JAOZLU010000110.1:0-2888 GCA_029934695.1 Desulfobacterales bacterium
TGATGCTTGATGCTTGATGCTTGATGCTTGATGCTTGATGCTTGATGCTTGATGTGTAAATTTGCCCGCCAAGCGAGGGGAAAAATATTTCGGACGGGGGTTGCAAACCCGTTCGGCTTTTGGGTCCGGAATCACTAAAGCATCTTTTTTTGACACATCTTTCAGATTACCCCCCTTTTTTTTTCTTTACTTCATCAGCCATTTTGTTATTTTACAGACTATGAAATTGTTTATGGTCAGTCTCGGATGTGCAAAAAATTTTGTTGACAGTGAAGCCATGCAGAACAGGCTCACGGAGGCTGGGTGGGCTATCACCCATGATCCTGCCCAGGCAGATGTTATTATTGTAAATACTTGCAGCTTTATCGAATCTGCAACAGATGAATCTGTTGACACGATTCTTGAACTTGCAAAATTTAAAGAACACGGCTCCTGCCGGAATCTGATAGTTGCAGGATGCCTTCCCCAGCGTTTCGGAGAGGATATCGCCGAGGCCATGCCGGAAGTTGATACTTTTCTGGGAACCGGCGCGTTTGACAGCATTGTTCAGGCGGCCGGGATTCCGGAGGTCAGGGGAGCAGGGGGCAGGGGGCAGTGCTTTTTTCCTGATCCCAATCTTTCGACTTTTGATTTTCATAAGTCATATGTTGAGGCTCCTGCTGTTTACCTCAAAATTGCAGAAGGGTGCAACAAGCATTGCACTTATTGTATTATTCCAAAACTTCGCGGAAGACAGAGAAGCCGTTCCCCTGAAGATATTGTATCGGAAGCGCGTTCTCTGGTTGAATCCGGTGCAAAAGAGCTGACACTGGTTGCCCAGGACACAACAAACTATGGAAATGATCTGCATCCGACAACAACGCTTGGCCGGCTGATTGAGCGTATTTCAGATATATCCGGAGATATATGGATCAGATTCCTGTATGGACATCCTGAAAGTATGGATGAATCCCTTATCAGAACCGTCGCGGCGCGCCATAACATAAATTCCTATTTTGATCTTCCCATTCAACATGCCAGCGACAGAATTTTAAAACAGATGGGACGGAACTACTCGCGTGAAGACCTTTGCAGACTGTTTGACAACATCCGGTCCCATGTGCCTGACGCTTCCCTGCGGACCACCGTGATCACAGGGTTTCCGGGAGAGACGGACAAAGATTTTGAATCCCTTTTGCGCTTTGCCCGGAAGGTGCGTTTCAATCATCTCGGGGCGTTTGTTTATTCCGATTCCGAAGACCTTCCGTCTCACACGCTTTCCGACCATGTCCCGGAGCGCGTGGCAAAGGAACGATATGAGCGGCTCATGTCCCTCCAGACAAAAATATCTCTGGAAAATAACCGGAAGCATCTGGGAAAAGTTCTTGAAGTCCTGGTGGAAGAAAATACCGAGGAGAATCTTTTCACAGGCCGTACCTCCTTTCAGGCCCCGGAGGTGGACGGCATTACATATATTCACCAGACTTCCCGGGAGGCCAAAACTTCGGATGTCTCCGGGTCATTGCAGATCGGCAGATTTGCCAGCGTAAGGATCACTGACGCGCTTGAATATGATCTTATCGGAGAAGCAGCATGAACCGACTTAAACATAAAATACTTGACGAAGTAAAAGAGGACCTTGAGGGCATTGAAACGGCTCTCAGGGAAAATTTAAGCCCCCATTTTGACCTGGTCCGGGAGATCGCCAGTCACATCCTGTTCAGCGGAGGCAAGCGGTTAAGGCCCCTGTTGACAGTTCTCTGTGCAAGGCTGTGCGGGTACGCCGGGAATTATGATAAAACTTTTTCCATCATTTTTGAATACCTGCATGCTGCCACTCTTTTACATGACGATCTTATTGACGATGCGAGATTACGCAGGGGAAAACCTGCGGCGCATTCAGTGTGGGACAACTCAACTGCTGTTCTTACGGGAGATTTTCTGCTTGCACGCGCCCTTTCCATCGGAACTGAAACAGGAAGCCTGAAAATCATCAGAATCGTATCGGAAATTACCGAGAATATGTCCCAGGGAGAGATCCGCCAACTGATGAGAAAGGGAAATCTGAACCTTTCAGAATCGGAATACATGGATATTATCCGTTGCAAAACAGCGGTGCTTATCCAAGGCGCATGTCGCGTGGGCAGCCTGATTGCAGACGCGGGAGAGAAAGAGGAGTCCGCACTTTCTGATTATGGCTTCAATCTGGGGATTGCTTTCCAGATGGCTGATGATCTTCTTGATTACACTTCAGACAGCAGTGTTCTCGGAAAGGAAGTCGGCGCGGATCTGAAAGAGGGGAAACTGACGTTGCCAGTTATCTGTTCGCTGACGACAGCGAATTCCAAAGAGCGTTCAGACATGGAAAAAATAATAAAAAGCAAAGCTTTTTCTGTTGAAGAATTTGAAACACTGGTAAAAATGTTAAGAACATGCGGAGGGCTCCGATATACAGAACAACTCGCAGAAAAGTATGTTGAGCGTGCAAAGGACGCGCTTTCTGTGTTTGATCCGTCAAAAACAAAAGAGATACTTTTGAATATCGCTGACTATGCCCTGAGCAGGGAGGCATGAAAATGCAGGGTGGGTGCAGCGAAGCGGAACCCACCTTATTCAGGATTCAGGAAAATGTAGGGTGGGTGTAGCGAAGCGGAACCCACCATGTGCGGATATTCGGATATTCGGATATCCGGCCTGCATACCCGATTCAGGATTCAGGAAAATGTAGGGTGGGTGTAGCGAAGCGGAACCCACCATGTGCGGATATTCGGATATTCGGATATCCGGCCTGCATACCCGATTCAGGATTCAGGAAAATGTAGGGTGGGTGTAGCGAAGCGGAACCCACCATGTGCGGATATTCGGATATTCGGATATCCGGCCTGCATACCCGATTCAGGATTCAGGAA
>JAOZLU010000110.1:2988-15085 GCA_029934695.1 Desulfobacterales bacterium
ATTCGGGTATTATTCGGGTATTATTCGGGTATTATTCGGGTATTATTCGGGTATTTTATTTTTTTGGAAAATCTCTAACTGAAGGAGAGGGACAAATGAATTTCTGCATTATCTGCAGATTACGCTTTTTAATGTTTGCTCTTGCTGCTGTTATGGTTTTATCAGGTATTGGGCTATCTCAGGAACTTCCTGATGCAAAAACAGTAAAGGTGATAGGAAGCAGTACGATCCGTAATAAAAATATCGCAAAGGCAAGGGAAGAGGCCGTATCAAACAGTCTGGTTTCCGCGGTAAATCTGGTGGCTCTGGAAACATTGCCCCTTGATGCTCTGGTCCGCAATTTTGAAAAGTTGGATGAAATCCTGTATGATCACACCGCCAAATTTGTCGAGGGATATAAAGTCCTGGCAGAGTTCAGGTCCGGAAAGATATACAGGGTGATGTTGGAGGCAACAGTTTCGGACATCCGACTGAAGGAATTGGAGAAACAGTTGTCAGCAGGCGAACTCGCAAAGGCCAAAGGTGAAAAAAAAGCCATGCCCAGAATTCTGTTCCTCATTGCAGAGCAGAATCTCGCAGACAGTACGCCCCAGTACTGGTGGGGAGGAACTTCCGCTTTTGACAGTGCTGTGTCAGAAAACGCCATGAGTGAAAAAATGAAAGAAAAGGGATTCACAATAGTGAGGCACGGATACCTTTCCCCTGACTCGGAGATTAAGTCGCCTGTAAATTATCAGCCGGAACTTGATAATCAGGAGGCTGTCAGAATGGGGTCCCGTTTGCAGGCAGATATCATCGTTGTCGGGAAGTCTGTGGTATATAAGGTTTCAGGTGCGGCAAGGGAAAACGTCCTCTCATTCAGCGGGACAGTATCTGTCCGGGTTCTTCGGACCGATACAGGTGAGGAAATCGCATCCTCCCTTCAAACCGCTGTAAATCAAAATACTGATGAAACAGCAGGGAGCCGGGATGCGCTTTTATCCGCGGGATACCTTGCAGGTAAGGAACTCTCTTTTCAAATAGCAGGAATATGGCAGAAAGGTTCCCTCTCATTTTCAGACAGACAGGGAAAGAGAGAAGCAGCTTTCAGCAGAACCGGTTCTTCCCGGAAGTCGGACATGCTGGAGATCATTGTCAGCGGAATCAGCAATCTTGGAAACTTCGTAAGGTTCCGCAGAGCGTTAAGTGATATTCCCGGGGTAAAGAAAATAGATATCCGGGAGAGGAGACGTGACGAAGCGACCATCGGCGTCAAATTCCAGGGAAAGGCCGGAGAATTTGAAGATGCCCTGATGCAGAAAACCTTTCAATTATTTTCTGTCAAACTGTACGATACCTCTCAGAACACACTGAGAATAGAACTTATACCAAAATGACTTGAGTAGTTTTTATCCGTCCGCTGAAACTGCGAGGATATGATTTAATAAGGATTCCATATCATTGCTAAATCAAATCCCTGTAGCGAGACATCGGATATGTGTATTCCACTTTTTACACATTACATCCCGCAGGGATATGAAAACAGCCCGGCAATTCATTGCGGCTGTGACATCCCCGGTCTGCCCAATCCCCATTAAGGACGGCTGAGAATTAAGCAATGACCATAAATGTTCCCAATATTTTATCACTTACCAGAATACTGCTGACCCCTCTTTTTGTGATTTGCGTTATGAGAGGTCTGTTCCCCCTTGCACTTGTCATCTTTACAATCGCAGGAATCAGTGACGCTTTGGACGGCTTTATAGCGAGGTATTTTAACCAGCGCACTGTACTGGGCACTTACCTTGATCCCATTGCAGACAAAATACTTCTGATGTCTGCTTTCATCAGTCTGGCGATCCTGCAAATTATCCCTCCGTGGCTCACGGTGGTTGTCATCAGTCGGGATATTTTCATCGTGATCGGATATGCTATTTTTGAAATTACGGATATGCGGCACAGGATTGAGGTGAAACCGAGTATTGTCAGCAAATTCACTACAGTTGCCCAGTTGACCAGCGTTTTTTTTGCGCTTCTGAATCCCGATGTTTACGCTGAACTCAGGCTCAAAATCTTTCTGTATTGGCTTACGGCAGGCTTGACGATTATGTCGGGCCTGCATTATATTTATAAGGGGATGAAAATATTGCAGGATTCAGATGATTAGGCATGGATGATGTGATGCTGTGAAAATTTCGGCCAGGGCCTCATTTCCACACTCCATCTGCCGGACGGGGTTTGCAACCCTGTCCGCAATGTTTTGTATATCCACGAAAGCAAAGGTTTCGGACGGGATTGCAAACCCCGTCCGGCAGTCTTGGTCTGACAAAAATGCTGACTCGGAGAACTTTTATCTCCACACTCACTCAAAAAAAATTATGAGCAGATTGCCCTCTTTTGAACAGGAAATAAAACAATATTTTGAACATCACCGGATCGCTTTTGATGACAATTCAGCTTCATTCAAAAAGCTTGATTTCGGTTTCGGCGATGCCAAGACCAAAAGATATTTTTCTTTTGATGTCAAAGAAAAACGCCAGCATTATGCTGTGCGCAACTGGCCTGAGACAGATATTCCAGAGGAACATCTTTTCATCATAGATGATCTTGCCGCCAGAAAAATTCTTGCATACTCACCCAATTCGGGCCTTGTGGTTCGGGACAATCTCCATCGGAAATACTTCTTTTTCTCGGTTGTTGACCTCTGGCTGATGCCCAGACAGCGGGTGAACAGGGATATCAGGAAAAATGTCCCGGGTGTCAAGGGCAAGTGGCTGACAGATCTGAGAAACGGCCATTCGTCTGACGCATTGACCGGAGTGTTTGCCGGAATTGAAGCTTATCTCAACCGGAGAGAAGATATCTTCCTGAATATTCTTGAGTGTTATGGCGATTATGTGGGAGAAGATATTCCTAAGGGCGGAATTGTCCGCAGACCGGAACATTGGTCTGTTGATGTCAGCGAAACCCGGTAGTGAAGTTCGTAGTTCCGCCTTTAGGCGGCTTCGTTTAAAGCAACTTTATAAAAACTGACAGGGATACGATTATGCACTATTTTTATGATTTCAAGGGATTCGCAAACGCGGAACTTGACCTGTTCAAGCCGTTTACCATACTTATCGGCCCCAACGGTTCTGGTAAAAGCAATGTCATCGAAGGTATTGAACTGCTCTCGTTTATTGCTCACGGCCGTCCGCTTCATAAGATAACAGATGTTGGCAGAGGTGTCGGAGGCATGGAGGTCCGAGGCGGATTACAGGCCTGCCCCCGACATGGTCAGGTGACTTCTTTTTCATTAGGATTCAACGCAATGATTGAGTTTGAAGGAAAAAACAGCAAATTTTCTTATTTGATGAAAGTGGAACCTCAGCCACGAATCATCGGAGAATCGCTTATAGTCAACAAAACCATAATTTTTCAGTCAATAGGACTCCGGCAGAATTTCACATCCGGCGATATCAAGATTGAATTCAACAATTTTGCCCGCGGGCACAATCCAAAGGCCTCTGTTGAAAGTAATCATTCTGTTCTTTCCCAGTACAAAAATTTTGCTGTCAGAAATAAAAAATATGATGCCTGTGTGAGTCTGGTTAATGGTATTATGAATTATCTTCGTTCATCCTTTGTTTTCGATCCCCATCCGAATCTCATGCGGGCGTATGAACGTATCGGCAACAATATTCTTTCACGGGACGGAACGAATCTTTCCGCTGTTCTGTTTGCACTGGATCAGGGAAATACCGAGGAAAAAGAGACTCTGAATCGTCTGCTTGGGTGGATAAAACAATTGCCTGAAGAACCCTACCGGGCATTCAGATTTTTTACAACGCCTCTCAATGACGTTATCTTCGGATTACAAGAAGGCGATGATGAGGATCGGATTGTGGATGCCCGTTTGTTGTCCGACGGAACCTTGCGTAGTTTGGCTGTGCTGACTGCGCTTGAAACAGTGGAGCCGCATTCCAGAGTAATCATCGAAGAATTTGACAACGGTCTGCATCCGAGCCGAGTTCATATTTTATCTCAGGCCATAGAATCCTGCTGCAGACGCAGGAATCTGAATGTGCTTGTGACAACCCATAATCCTGCCACACTGGATGCGTTGCAGCCTGAACAGTTGGACGGCGTGGTATTGTGTGCATGGGACAACGCTCAACAGACTTTTAAGCTTGTCAGACTTTATGATCTGCCGAGATGTGATGAACTGCTTGAGCAGGGACGCTTGGGCGATCTGGTGACGCGGCGTGTGGTTGAGCAGTATCTGGCACCGAATTTTGAAGAGGAGCGCAAGGCCGGGGCATTGGCCTGGCTGGAGGATCTGCCATGAACACAGTTGTTTTTTTCATAGACACCAGCTATCTTCTTGAGCTGTTCAGAGTTCCGGGATGCTTTGATGAGGCAGCGGTGAAAGAAATCAGAAAGCGATACACGAAGGCAATAAAAGATAAAAGCCGATTCTTTGTCCCGCTTCCGTGTATTTTTGAATTGGGAAATCATATTGCAGATGTAACGAAGGAGAGTTCCCGGAATCAATTGAAAGAGAAGCTTTCTCAGACTGTCAGGTCCTGCATAGAGAACAAAACTCCGTGGATTATCACACCATCCATAAAGATCGAATCCCTCCCGGATTTGTGGGAAATGTTTTCAAAGCCGGAGATGCAAAAAGGTCTCAGTCTGACAGACACTTCCATCCAAAGCCGGAGATGCAAAAAAGGTCTCAGTCTGACAGACACTTCCATCATCCGGGAAGCGCATAATTACAAAAAAAAACGCAGCAGCTTTGGTTATAAAGTGCATATCTGGACCAGGGACAGGGAGCTTAAAGCACGGGAGCCGGATTCTGAGAGAAATCCGTTTCTTTGATGTTCAGCTCACTCAATTCATTATGCGCTTTATAACACTCAATACCCTGTCAACCGGCAACTGTTCCAGGCAGTCACACACCTTGCTCCCGCCGCAGCCATCCAGATTACAGGGACGGCATGAAATATTTTCCGCGATGACGCATCCCCCGGGATTTTTCCACGGGCCCCAGGCATCTTCTGATGACGGCCCGAAAATGGCGGCCACCGGCGTTTTTAAGGCACTCGCTATATGCACGGGTAAGGAATCCACACAAATTAGACACGCACAGGAATGAATTAACGCGCCAAGTTCTTTCAATGAGAGTTTTCCGGAAAGGTTAAGCAATGAGATGCCAGGACATCGCATCAGGATTTCCTCAGTCATGGATAACTCTTTTGAATCCGGCGAGGATGACATCACCAGGGGATAGCCTTGGGCATTCAACCGTTGCATGAGTTCTGCAACCTTGTCACCAGGCCAGCACTTGAACAGCCATCGTGAAGCAGGATGGATAAGAATGTATGCTCTCTCCTGAAGCCCCGCTTCCTCAAGATATTTTAAGATCGTCCTCCTGACATCCTCTGGAATATGAAAACAGAGATTCCGCTCCTGATATGACGGAAAAATTCCGATCCGTCTCAAAGCGTCAAGATTCTGCTCAACGGTATGTCTCGGATTTCTGCAATGCTTTACAAGATGAGTGAAAATTTTTCGCTTGTATTTCCCCATCAGCTCAGGGTGTACTCCCACCCGAAACGCCGCTTTTGACAACAATGCGACATAAGTGCCTCGGTCTCCCTCGGTCAGATTGATGATTAAATCATATCGCTGATTCCGTATTTCCCGTATAAGCCTTGTCTCTTCAATGACTCTTTGCCAGAAGGAGAGCGACTTCCATTTGCGGTCATATAAATGAAAGCCTTTGATGGCAGGGTGCCCGTCGAGTATGGGCAAGGTTTCTTTATAGATGTATGCGAATATTTCCGATTGCGGAAGTCTGTTCTTCAACACGCTGAACACCGGCGATGTCAGTAGCACATCACCATGATGGCGCAACTTGATCACCAGGACGCGTCTGACATTGCTCAGGTCAGGATAGTTGTAGTTTGTCATTTGTCAGTGGTCTTATGTCAGTGGTGAAAAGTAGGAAAATTCTCGTTCCCAGGCTCCGCATGGGAACGAGTAAAAAATTGGGAACGAGTAAAAATTTTCTAGTGACCAATGATGGCTGACAGAAAATTTTTATAATTCTCAGTATGTCTGTGGGGCGCGTATTGCGCCACCCATTCTTTTGCTTTGTCTGCAAGCTTTTGGGCCATTTTTTTATCCATTGAAACGGCTCGGACCGCTTCTGCCAACTCCTGCGGCGAATCCGGCTCCACCATAAGCGCATGAACGCCTTCTTCGAGCAGGGTTGATGTGGTCGGCTGCCGTGTGACAATCATGGGGACGCGGCTTGCCGCATATTCAAACAGTTTTATCGGCGAAGTGAAGAGACGGGATTGCACATTGTTTCCTAAAGGCAACACCAGGCAGTCTGCTTCCGCCAAAAACAAAGGAACCCGGGTCGGAGCCAGGAATCCGAAATACTTTACCCTGTTCTCTACGCCGCAAATCTGACTCTTCTCCATGAGCATCTTCTCTGTTCCCTCCTCGTCTTCGGGTTTTCCGCCGGCAATATCCAGAAGAACAGTGTCAGGCAAAAATTTCATGGCCTCAATTATAACATCGGTATTCTTCCATAAGGAAAACTGACCTGCATATCGTATGTGAAAGCTCTTTTTTCCGGCCCTTAAGATATTTCCCCTTTTCAAATCTAAGCCTGCAGCCGATGGAGAGAAAGCATTTGGCAATACGACAGCAGGCGCGTGATCCGGGAATCTCCGATCCAGGATAGTCAACTGAGGCGGAGCTGTACACAGTATCCCGTCAGTTTCGCAAAATATTTTTTTCTCCTTCCTGAGACTGAAAAACGCCTTGATATTTCTTTTCTGCTCATGATAGACGATATGAGGAATCGCTGTTTCATGCAGCTCAAGAATTACCTTTATCGGGGGGCCGCTTCTGAATTTGTCTCTTATTGAAATTGCCTTTTCCGCGTGGTACAAGGTTCGGGTAACGATAATAACAGGTTTCTCTGACGATTGTATCAGGCGAATGACTTCCTTCTCTGTCCGAGATTTACCGAACCACCCGTCAATAATACAATGCATTTGAAAATGCGGTGTCAGTTTGGAACCGTAGTCCTTCAGCGAATCGTTTATCTCAGCATTTCTGTGCGGCACAGGAGAACGGTAAAAAATATGAACCGTCCCCAATGTTCCGGATAAAGCGTGATAATCCCGCAGAACCTGAATGGTTTGCCCGGATGCTGAAGGAAAATGAATACGGTGATAATAAATAAATGTGTAATCCATAATTAAAAAATGATGTAAAACAATTTTGCAAATTGTTTTTGGGGGCGGACAATTAAAGATGTTTACCTATATGACAGACCAATATCTTTCCCTGATGCAGGTGAGATTTTCCCGGATGAAAATAAATTCTATTATAATAATATGTTGAATCTCCTGGATAATTATCACTTCTTTCAAGTTTCATATGAGATTCACAGCATATTTTTTCTTTGCATATTCTTTTCGATTTGCTGTCTTTATAATCGAAAACAAAGGATAAATTTTCTTTTCGATTAATATTTCCCTCTAAAGTTGTTTTAATACTCGAATCTGATGAAAATGATTTAAGAATTTCCAGAAGATTAACCGGATTAGCCTTAAAGTGTTTTGGAAAAATATCGTTTAATGCAGTAAGGCTTGAGATGATAGTTTTGGAAAATATAGATAATCCCCCTTCCAAATTTTTCAATGAAAATTTAACAATATTGTGAAAAAACAGATTGGGAAAATATTTATCTGACTCATTATAGAAATGGGCTTCTGAGAGTGGATAAATACCTAAAAAATATCTGTGAAAAGAGAGCCAGTCATTTTTATTGTAAATAAGGAATATTTCATCAATAAAATCTATTTTATGAAGGCAGATAAGTCCGTAAATATTATTTTCATCATGAGCATTCAAAAGCTCAACAATTTGATCTGTATTCAGAGTTGTGGATGAGGAATGGTCAATTATCTTTTGCAAATATCTTCTTATATCTCTGCTAAATCTTGCACCTTTTTCAGAGTTATAAAGGAACTCATATAATGGCAGGTCTGGATAAATTTCCTCATTATAAATCGAATCATGACGATACACAGGTTCACCATTCTCTTTGATAAAAGCATAGTCAGCAGATAACGAGATTATCTTATCGCCTATTTCTTTAACTGTGATCCCTTTTACATATCTGAATGAATGGTTTAGCAGATATAATTCGGTCAGCATTTTTTCTGCCTCATTTGTCTCAACCTGAACATCTCGCCCAAATCGTTTTCTTCCTGATCCATGAAACCATTTGGCCATTTTGAAAGTTCAACTTCTTCATTTAAAGTAATGGGTTCAATATTCGGAAAAGGTTCTTTTCTTTCCTGATTTAAATAATTTATGATTACATCACTATGCCCGATTCGATCTTTGAGTATTGCCAATCTGACACCGTTTATTACATGCTCGCTGTGAGTTTCAACAATAACCTGTATGCCTGCACCCGCTATCTGGGCTAAGAACTGACCAATCTTTGACTGTCCAAGCGGATGCAGATGGGCTTCGGGATTTTCCACAATAAACATACAGTTTTTCTTTGCAACTAAACCGCTTACTACTATCGGTAAAACATAGGTAATTCCAAAACCAATGTTAGGAGGTTTTAAGTAATCCGTTTCACTTCCCTTACGTCTTAAACCAACACGGGCAGAATTCATTTCTTCGTATAAATCAGAACGGATTTCAATTCCAGGCAGAATTAAATCCATCCACGCTTCAACTTGTTTTTTAAACAGATTGCTCTTTCCTATAATATCATTATAAATACATTTTTCCTCAGCAACTTTTTCCTCGGCTGATTTGTACATTGCATAGCCTGTATATTCGCCTGCAAAACCTGTAAAAATTTGATCCTGATCGCTAATTGGCTGTGCATCCCTTGGTCCGATTCTTTCTGCCATTAAATAATGAAATGAATTTGAAAGTATTGATAACAATTTATTGTCCTCTGATGTAAACAATTCGCTGATATCACTGTCAAAACATATAAATAATTCTGGCTCGTCTTTGGAAGCACTGTATTGGAAGGATACAGGTTTATTTTGAAATGGAACTGTCAGCGTAATATGTTCTGAATCTGTTATTACGTTGGTAACATCTTTGCTGTTGCCAAGGTTCAGATTGAATATTTCATTGAGTTTGATATTAACAGAATCATCATCTCTGATTGAATGATATTTAATTTTATCTGCTGTCTGTTTTAGCAACAGCAAGGACTGGATGACGGTAGACTTGCCCCCTCCGTTAGCGCCTGCTAGAATAGTCAGTTTTTTGAATGGTACTGTAGCATCAAAAAAACATTTGAAATTTTTGATTTGCAGGCTTTCAATCATAATTTGTCACCCAATATTTTTTTTGAAACATTAAAAGATGTTTTAATTTTAGACAGATCATTGGTACCAGTAGTTATTGCATCATGATACTTATTATTATTTTCTATTTCAGATGCCAAAGGCTTTACTAAATGATTTGATTTTACTTTATCCTTAATATCATCAGGTTCATAGCTACTTAACAGGACAGACCATGTGGTAAATAATGATTTATTAATAAACTGCTTTCTGGCGTTAGGCAATAAGTGTTCATGTTTAAGTTTTCTGAATGCATATTTACCAAAAAGATAAGCTGCATTTTCCATTGAACGATAAAACGCATTACGAATTTTTCTATATGTCTCTCCTTTTGTATCGTTAAGAATATTTATGGCATTATCTAAAAAATCATTCATATAGCCGGAATACTTCAAAGTTTCATTGTTTATAAACCGAGAATAGTAAGAACTGATAAATCGTAAAACGAGTTCCTGATCCTCCATTCTTGTAGGATTTATGCTATAATCTGTTGCAATTTTAAATTCTTCAGAACTTGCCAATTCTTTTAAAAATTTTCTTGTTCTCTTTGATGCCATGCAATTTCTGATTTCCTGGGGTTTAAGCGATTTCCCGACTTGGTTAATACGTCGGAAAATATCGAATTTGATCTTTAACGGTGTTTGGGGATCAATAATATTAAAGCTCAGTTGAGTTTGGCTTATTCTTCTTGAATATTTGGGATCAATATTATCTTCACTCCCTCTTTTTTTAAAGAACTTGCCTTCACAATCTTTTAAATATTCCAAACCTTTGAGCTTAAATTCATTTTTTAAAAATTGATTTATCACTGTCAGTCTCTGAAGACCGTCAACAACCTGAAATTTCCCCTCAGAACCCTGTGCCAAATAAAAAGCTGGCAAAGGAATTCTGAGCATCATGGATTCAATGAGCCGTGAACGCTGACTGAAATTTTTCCATACAAAATGGCGTTGAAAATCTGGCGAAAGATCAATTTCTCCTTCTTCAATTAATTCATTAACTAAATTTACCTGATAAGGTTTCGGATCAACTCTTATTAAATCAGGATCGTATGGAAAAGGTTCTTCTTCCATATCATCATCTGTATGTTCAATGCCTGATGATTCAATTTCAGCAATTGCAGCTTTTTGATCATTAAACTGCGAGATAATTTCATCAACAGGTGTGGATATTTTTGAGTCTTTATTTACATCATATACAGAGCCTGTCTCGCTTTCATATATTTCAAGCCGAATATCATCCGCTTCTCCAGACCAAAGAAAAAGGGAATTCATATCGCCTTGTTCTATTTTCTTTCGATTTAAAGTTAATGAGATATCTTCATCACTTTTATATTTTTCTATTTTTACTATCATAAAGAACCTTTTTTATGAAACCGGGCAACATATATGAAGAGGTTCCAAAGGCTCTCTTCATTGGAAAAGAAGAAAAATCTGCTTTATATCTGGGTACGACAGGAATTATAACAGGTTATTCCTCATTTTTTAAGGGCATGAAGGGGGCTCCATCTGGGGAGTTATGCGGGTTTTCAAAAATAACGACAAAGCTCACCGGCGCAGGCTTTTTTGCGTCCGGTGCAGCGCCGGGTTATGTGTTTATTCATATCGCTGTTTTTTTGATTTAATAACTTCTATCACATTGTCATGTTTTTGCCCTTTTATAATATCTTTCAGATGTAAATATTTGCTTTTTTTGTGATATTGCAGATGAATTCGCCAACCAGATATTTTATTTATATCAGCTCTATATACAGATTTTTTATATCCGGTAACTCTATGAAGCCTTGTCTTAGGAAAGGTACGTTGTCTATGACATTCATTATCTTCTAATTCAGCAAGGGCTTCAATCAACTGAACTTTATGTTCATCATCTGGTAATATTTTATTTCCTTCATGTATTATTCCATATTCATCAACAAGTGCTTTAATTTTAGCCATTATTCACCTTTAAAGTAGAGCTTAATTGTTTTTGGTATAATGATTCAGCGATACTTTTAAATTTTTTATCTAATTCTGAATGTCTTACAACATGAAACAAAGTGATTATAGTTTGATCAAATAAAGGGTCTTCATCTATTGCCATAATTATCCGTATCTTTCGATTAATTTTTAACGCATATAAAGTTGATTCATCATCAACCAACTTCAGTTTTACTGGTTGATGGGCATGTTTATAGAATTCGTTAGGATCGGATTCGATAAACTCACAAAGTCTATTAAATTTCTCAATTATTACGTTCCTTTCCTTTGAAGAAAATTTATCCAATTCTTTTTCAAACCTTTTCGTTGAGTCAAAACGTAAAGTCATGTTATCACCTATCAAAAATAGTTATTATTTTTCTGTTAAAAACTGTTCTAAAAAGCTATTTTTATTCCTGATTAAGCACCTAAACAGAAATTTATCGACATTTCATTACCTTGCTTTCAGTTTCTTGAAATAGAAATATTTAATAAATATATATTTAGTTCTTATCTCGCTATAAATTAAGATTCAAATCTTTTAAATTATATGAATTCCTGTGCTTGAAATTTTCCACATTCATTGGATTCAGACTGAATTAAACATTTTGTAAAAGCTTACTAAACTGAATTTGAATATATTAAAATTAAACACATAACGTTCATGTTAAGCGGCGGCGGGGGATTTGCTGAGACATTCAACCAAGAAACCGCCCCCGCCGTGTCGGGTAGCCGGGGGATGTTGCCATCCCCAAGCCCCCT
>JAOZLU010000636.1 GCA_029934695.1 Desulfobacterales bacterium
GAGAGACTTCAAGCGTGGTCAGATATGGCTGGTCAATTTTGATCCGAGCTTCGGACATGAATATAAGAAAATGCGGCCGGGTCTCATTATTCAGAATGAGAGATATATAATGACAGGCAAGCTCCTGACAGTTATTCCAATTTCCTCCCGGACGGCCAAACAGACAGAACTTGACATATTGATGAGGAAAAATTCCCAGAACAGGCTGATGAAAGATTCTCTGCTCAAAACAAAGCAGATCAGTTCGTTTGACAAAAGGAGATTTGTAAAGTGCATCGGAACCGTCGGGAAGAAAATAATGGACAAGGTTGAATATAACATCAGGCTGTTTTTGCTTTAGGTGACGGTGCCCCTTTATGATAAGGAAAAACTGAAACCAATGCGTGAACAGACGGATGAAGCAAAGCGAAACTCTCTTGCACTGACGAAGATCCGAAAGGCAGTTCATTCTTCATAATTTACAGAGGAAAAATCATAATGATAAATGAGCAGGAATTAATCTCAAAAGCCATATCGGACAGAGAACTTTCAGAAATAATAAAAGTGATTAAAAAAAATGAAATATCTGAAGATGACAAGGTGGTTGACGAATATGAGGATTGGTTCTCTTCCGACGGAAACAGCTTTCAGACCTCAAAGACAGCGGATAACACAGATTATGCGTTTGAAATGAACAGTGACTGTGAAGTCCATGTTTCAGGTAAATTATATGATCTGATGGCAGATTCTGAAAAAAACAATTACTTTGCCTTTGACAAGAAAAGCTACCCCATAATTAACATTGTCTCTCGTATAAATGATAAAATAATAATTGCTGATCCTGATTATAAAAGAGAGCTTATTTGGGATAGCAGGCAGCAGAGCAAATTTATTGAGAGCATATTACTGGGATTGCCTATTCCTCCGTTATTTTTTGAAATTGATTATCAGGGGAAGTGGCTCGCAATTGACGGCACACAGCGTCTTATGACGATAAAAAGGCTGTTTGACAACAATCTGGTTCTTGGCAATCTTCAATTCCTGAAAGAGATGGAGAAGTGCAGATTTGATGATTTGCCTGACAATTACAAACATAGATTGGAAGACTATGGTATTGAGACGGTCGTTGTTGATTTGGATATCTCAGAGCAAATGAAGTCAGCCTTGTTTGAGAGGCTCAATATCAGCGGGGCAAATATCTCATCTCAGGAGCTGAGAAACTACCTTTACAGAAAAACTTCCTTCCTGCTACTCAGAAGGCTTAGGCAACAAATAAAAAACAAAAAAAGGATAATTCTTCCTTCTCTGAAGAAATCTCAACTGGATGAATTTATTTTACGTCTGCTCTCTTTCTATTTTGTCTCAGAAAGAAAGCTGGGCAGAGGCGACCTTGATCATCTGATGAGACTCATCGAAAACGAAGATGATGAAAGAGTGGTTCTTTGGTTCTCTGATCAATGTACCAAAATTGATTCCGCTTTTGAGAGTAAGGGGGTTTGGCTTTTCGACAATATAGTAACATCCTCTTTACTGAAAAATTCAATAGATAGTGATAACTGCCTGACAATGAAAGATTTTTTGGTATTATTTGGCGTGGCATGTTCACTCTCCGAGAAAAAATTGCGAAAAAATATAAATCAGATCATACGCTCCATCGCAGACAGAACTACGATGACGAATCTGTTCGGAGCCGTTAATCACATAATGAAAGGATTGGACTGATGCTTGAAAGTATATCTCTGAAGAATTTCAAATGTTTTGCTGACAATTTTTTCTCCTTATCAAATCTGACAGTCTTTGCCGGCAGCAATACTTCGGGAAAATCAACCGTCATTCAGGCAATACTGCTGCTGAGACAATCTTATGAGTCAGGCTATTTGGATAAAAGGAGAATGCAGTTGAATGGCAGGTTTTACAGTGTTGGCACTCTCAAAGATTTGGTTGCGGCTGGTTCAGGTGACAGAAATATATCTGTCATCATTAGTGAAGACGGAATGGAAAGAAATTTTCATTTTGAATACGCTGCCGGCGAAATTGATGGCTATAAGATGAAATTAAAAAATGAATTGCCTGAGAATGATATTCGCTTTTTTTCAGATGATTTTTCTTATCTCTGCGCCGAACGACTCGGGCCAAGAAATCTGTATGATATCCCAGAAATAATGCTGTCAAAGAAAGATGTCGGCATACATGGTGAATATGTGGCTTCTGTGATGGAGGACATTGGAGACAAACCCGCAATCAATCAGAAACTTTCAAGAAATGCTCCCAATCTGCGTAATGCAGTGAAGTTTTGGCTGAACACGATTGTTCCGGGTATTGACATAAGGTACAGACGAATAACTGGGGCGGACAGCGTCAGTATGCAGTTCAATGATACAGAGATTCCCCATCATCAGGTCAGACCGGTCAATACCGGTTTCGGAATAAGTTACACATTGCCGGTCATTGTCGCTGCATTGAATTTGTCAGAAAATTCCATGCTGATCGTTGAAAATCCGGAATCTCACCTGCATCCGCTCGCCCAGTCAATGATGGGAAAATTTCTTGCTGAAGCAGCCAGCTCCGGTGTTCAAGTGATAATAGAGACCCATAGCGATCATATAATAAACGGTGTCAGGCTGACAGTTAAAGGAAATCCGGAATTATCCGAAATGACAATTATCAACTCTCTTAAATATTTTAAGGGGAACAGGGAAAATGTCGAGATCAAAGTTGACAGGGATGGAAATTTGGATAAATCTCCAGATGGTTTTTTTGATCAGATAGAAAAAGATTTAATGAGGCTCTTTTAATGAGAATTTACATCAATGAAATTTCATTTGTGGGTCAGGCAAAAACGCTTGAAGAAGCATCAGGTCTTTTACAGTCGCTGGCCAAAGTTGCTTCTGAAACCAAAAAACTCAGAGGCGATAACACCATACAAAGACACAGTCATATTCTGGGGAAAGAGATATTGGAAAATCAGTCACTTGCTCAATTGTTCGGAGATATGGGAAAAACTGATAATCCAATTATTAAACAGAGGATCAGGTCTTTTCTTTTGGAATGTGTAAAGGGACCCTTCTTTGATGCCGAGTTGAATAAAAACTTTCCAAACCATACCTGCGTGTTAATTGGCAATCAAAAGGATGTTTCTGACAGTTGCCTTGCTGCTTCGGCACTAAGCCCTTCAGGAGGAGCGGTCATTTCCGTTAAGAATTCTGGCGATTACACTCAAAATAACATTCCGGTCCGTTTCAGAGCGGAGATTGAAGATGATGACAAGAGAAAAGATGTAAAAAACTATTGCGATATTCAGTCAATGGAAAATGATATTCGGGTATATGAAAAAAATCCCAAACATGAACCTAAAACCAGAAAAATTAAGGGAAAAGACTGGTCACACATGGACCTTTTGTCCGAAATCGCTCAACAAATTCTGAGTAGCGGCGTTGGATATAACATAGATGTTATTTATGGCAAAGACAATGAACAATGGTATATATTCAGAAGGCATCACAAGAATTGTTATCATGGCTATCCTACAGCAGAAAACACAGTGCCTAAAACAGTGATAAATAAATGGAATGAGGTGGATGGTAACGAAGGCCAGATTGAACTTTGGTGACCAAGACAGATATCCGTTTCTCAGTCGGAAATACGACACAAATAAAGACCATTGAAGAATTCAGGGAGCATAATCTTTAATATAAAAATGGTAAATTAAGTGAGAGAACTGAACTGACAAAAAGGAGAGATCATAATGACAAATGAGCAGGAATTAATCTCAAAAGCCATATCAGACAGGGAACTTTCAGAAATAATAAAAGTGATTAAAAAAAATGAAATTTCTGAAGATGACAAGATGGTTGACGAATATGAGGATTGGTTCTCTTCCGACGGAAACAGCTTTCAGACATCAAA
>JAOZLU010000637.1 GCA_029934695.1 Desulfobacterales bacterium
ATCCAACATCCAACATCCAACATCCAACATCAAACATCCAACATCAAACATCAAATTCTCACTTCTTCCATAAGCTGAGTGTGGCAAAAGAAAACATGCGTCCGAGTGTTGAGCGCATAAATGCCTGATCGATTTTGAATAACGCTCTTACAGTGCCTTGTTTTCCGATATTCAGAGCGGGAAACGCTTCGGGATTATAATACATCACATACGAGAGAAGCCCCGGGTAAATCATATCGCACAGGGTCAGTCCCGCGTTTTGAAACATGGCTGTCAGTTCTTCCAACAAGAATGATCGTTCTGTCTCGCTGTCAAACGCAGGATTGGAACGATATATCGTTTCTCGTAATTTGTGAAACAGCATATTGCCATGAGTCGGCTCAAAATTGATAAAGCATCCTCCTGTCTTTAATCCTTTGGCAAGAGACTTTAAAACGCTGCCAGCAATATGAGGAACATGATGAAGACCGCCGATGATAATTATCAGGTCATAAGTCTCACGAGGTGGCTGATATGTGGAAATATCTTGCTGAAATACATTGATATCAGGATGAATCACCTTTAATTTCCGCAAGATGTGGCTGCTGTAATCAAATCCCGTATAGGATAATCGGGAGCCAAGATATCGCTCAAGCATTTCCTTGTTTTCAGCATATCCGCACATCGGCTCCAGCACTTTCATATCAGGCTTTCGTAAAGATAAGTTGGCTCCAAAAAAGAATGTCCAAAGCAATTCTTTCATTAATAAATGATTGGCATCCTGACGCGCGGTGAAGTATTCCTCCGCTACTGCATCGAAATGAGTAATCTGATGTTTAATTTCTTGTTTCATTGGCAAGTTGTAAAATTGTTCAGCCCGGGCTGATAGCGACCGAAATTCCTTTCAATTAATGGTAAATCAGGGGGCGATTCAGGGGGACTCATAATTCGCATCCGGTACCAGGCCACCAGAACCATAAGTCCCCATAGTTCAAATCCGTAAGACCTCTGTTTCAAAAAATGTGCATCAACGATTTCCCGGATTTTGACAGAGTTCAAAAACTCAATGCTTTTAAGACTCTCCGATGAAAGCAGATCCAGAGCCACTTGGGACAATGCCCCTCTGACCCAGGCATGAATGGGCAGACTGAATCCCTGTTTGGGACGGTCTGCTATTGTTTTGCCAAATTTTTTATCCGCGAGATGGCGCAGAAGGCTTTTCAATCTTCCGCGGGGGCCGATTTTTTGCCAATCCGGTCTTGAGAGTGCCCATTCTGCGAGAGGATGCTGAAGATACGGCGATCTTATCTCCAATCCATGGGCCATGGACATACGGTCTGCCTTAATAAGAATATCATTTTGGAGGTATTCAGCGATATCCGCCAGTTGTAATTGAAGCAGACCGGGCTTTTCCTCCAGGCCGAAATATCTGACACGATCCGGAAGCTGAGATAGCACGATGTCACGACAGTGTTCCGGTTGCACCAGGCTGGCGGCTTCTTTTGGAAGCCATGTGCCGTTCCATGTAAAGTGGGCCTGTCCTGACGACAGATCAGCCGCTCGAAGAAAGCGCCTCAGTTTGTAGGAAAAAGATACCTTGCGTTCATTCGTGGGAATGTGAGGCCCGGCCGCGGCGATCAGCTTTCTCAGATAAACGGGTAAACGGGACATCACTTTCTGATGAAGCAATGTGGCGAGATAGGTCTGATAGCCTCCGAAAAGTTCATCTCCGCCGTCACCTCCGAGAACCACTTTGCTCTGTCGCGCTGCAAAACGGGATAACGTCCACACAGCCAATGCTGACGAATCCGCCAATGGATCATCCGCATGAAGGACGAGTTGGAAGAAGTCTTTTAAATCCTTCTGTGTGAGTATTATCCTTTCAAGCGGGATACCCAGTTTATCGGCCACAAAGCGGGCTGCGTCATATTCACTGTAGCTTTCTTCTTCAAAGTCAACAACATACGCTGTTGATATATTCCCCTGACGCGTGGCTGATTCTGCGATGAGTGATGAATCTATGCCGCCTGAAAGGAATATGCCCACCGGCACATCACTGCGCATGGCAATGCGAACCGAACAGTCAAGATGATGCTGCAATACTTCTCCTGCTTCGTCTGAAGACAGGGTCTGATCTGTGTCCGGTTTATCCGGCGGCGACCAGTAAACCCCTTGCTTTTCCTCATTGAGACTGAACAGTTTCCATGATGACGGGGGAATTCGTTCTATGCCTTTCATCAGTGTTGCCGAGCCAGGGACATAGTTCAGAGAGAGATATCCGCCGAGGGCTTCAATGTCAACGGTTCGGGAAAGGTCGGGAAAAGCGGCCAAAGATCGAAGTTCCGAGCTGAAGGCCACATATTTTGATGTGTGCATGATAAGCAGGGGCTTTTCACCAAAACGATCTCTTGCCAAAAACATCTCTTTTTTGCGCCGGTCGGCAATTGCAAACGCAAACATCCCTGTCAGCCGCTCCGGGAGTTGTTCTTTCCACGCATGATACCCATGAAGCAGAACTTCTGTGTCGGAGTTTGAACGAAATATATATCCGAGATTTTTCAGTTCCTCACGGAGTTCCACATAGTTATAAATTTCTCCGTTGAAAGTCACCACGAGTGCGCCGTCAGCAGTGGCCATGGGCTGGCCTCCTCCTGAAATATCCAGAACAGAGAGACGACGATGACCAAAAAAGAACGGGCCGTCCGCCCACCACGCGCCCTCATCCGGTCCTCTGTGAGCAAGATGGTTGACAAACTCAGCCCATTTTTCCCGGAACGGGGGGAGACCGTTAAATGAAAAAATTCCTGTTATTCCACACATCTCAAATTCCAAATTCCAAATAAATCTCAAATTGACTGCCGGACGGGGTTTGCAAACCCCGTCCGGCACAAAACCCCGTCCGGCACAAAACCCCGTCCGGCACAAGGTCTGCTCACTTCGCCTCGGCGTTCCATTCACGACGTGTGCGATAGACACGCTTATTGTTTTGTCCATAATGAACGCGTATCAGTATTTCTGCAAGTATGCCGGTCAGCAGGGTCTGACCGGCAGATAGTATCAGCATAACACTCAGGATAAACCAGCCCTGACGTTCCAAAACAGCATGAACATTATGAGTGTAGGCATAGATGACAAGGGCGCTCAGGATGATCATGCCAGAACTGAACAAAATAGCGGATATTTTACCAAATATACGAATCGGGCGATCCATGTAACGGGTGAAAAAATAGAGCAGAATAAGGTCTAAAAATACACCAAAGGTGCGACCGAGTCCGTAACTGCTTTTACCGAGAGGGCGTTCAATGTTCTGAATCGGAATTTCGCTGATTTTTGCACCCGCAATTTGCCCCAGAGCCGGAATGAAGCGATGAAACTCTCCGAAAAGCATCAGTTCCTTTACCAAATCCTTACGGTACGCCCGGAAGGTCGTCCCAAAGTCGTGGACAGAAACGCCGGATATACGCCTTATGAAGTAATTGGCTATCCGGGACGGCCATCTTCTCACCATGCCTTCTGCCCTGCGGCTTCTCCAGCCACAGACCATATCATAGCCCTCCTCAATTTTTTCGAGAAAATAGGGAATTTCCTCGGGGAAATGCTGCAGGTCCGCATCAAGCGTGATGATGATATCGCCTCTTGCTGAATCAAGACCCGCCTGAAGTGCGGCAGTCTGTCCGTAATTTCTGCATAATTCAATAATTCTCAGCCGGCTCTCCCTGTTTATCTTATGCTTCATCTTTTCGAGAGAGCGGTCGCAACTGCCATCATCAACCAGAATAATTTCAAAAATATATTTGGGTTCCGGCGAACAGACTGCTTCTGAAATTCGCTCAATAAAGGCTTCTATAACGGGGTCTTCATTATAAACCGGAGCCACAATGCTTACCAAGGTTTGATGCTTGATG
>JAOZLU010001151.1 GCA_029934695.1 Desulfobacterales bacterium
AAACATCAAACATCAAACATCAAACATCAAACATCAAACATCAAACATCAAATGATTATTGATCTGAAAAAATTTATAAATGAGGAGAGGGCTTACTGGACCGATTTGGACGGCCTCCTCAATACGCTGGAAAAATATCCGGAACGCAAGCTGAATCTTGAACAGATAAAGCAATTCCACTATCTTTATCAGCGGACATCAGGGGACTTGGCCAAAATTATGACCTTTTCCTCGGAGCCGAAAATCCGCCAATACCTTGAATCTTTGGTGGGAAGAGCTTACAGTGAAATTTATGAAACGCGTAAAACACCGCATCGCATCACCCCTGTGCATTGGTTCTTCACCACCTTTCCCCGGACATTTCGCAGACATATCCGGGCATTTTGGCTGTCCTTTGTGATCATGTTCGCAGGGGGGGCTTTCGGGGGATTTGCAATCAGCTTTGATTCTGAGGCAAAGGATGTTCTCATGCCTTTTTCCCATCTTCAGATTAATCCCTCAGAACGCGTGGCCCATGAAGAAAATTCCGGAATGTATCGGGTGCAGGGTGCAGAGGCAAGATTTTCCTCCTATCTGATGACGCATAATACCAAAGTATCCATTTTTGCCTTGGCCCTGGGCATGACCTGGGGAATTGGCACGGTGATCCTGCTGTTTTATAACGGGGCCGCTCTGGGCGCAGTTGTTCTGGATTATGTTTTGGCAGGTGAAAGCAAATTCCTTGCAGGCTGGCTTCTGCCTCACGGGGCTGTGGAAATTCCGGCCATTCTGCTTGCTGCCCAGGCCGGACTGATCCTGGCCGGCGCAATCATCGGATGGGGTGCCAAGCCTGTGGCATTGAAAATGCGGCTCAGAAAAATATCAGGTGACTTGGTGACGCTGATATTAGGCGTGGGGATCATGCTGATCTGGGCAGGTCTGATTGAAGCCTTTTTTTCCCAGTATCATGAGCCTGTCATCCCTTACGCCCTTAAAATCGGATTCGGAATCACTGAACTTTCCCTGCTTGTGATGTTCCTGTGGAAATCAGGAAACAGTGAACAGATGATAAATGACAAATAACAAACATCAAACATCAAACATCGAACATCGAACATCAAACATCAAACATCGAACATCAAACATCAAACATCGAACATC
>JAOZLU010001152.1 GCA_029934695.1 Desulfobacterales bacterium
AATCTGGTATGGTTCCGGTTTCTCCGTCATTATCATACGAGATGGTTCCGCCGCCCCCGGATGAAGCTGTTATCACAGGTTTCTTAAAGGCGACATGGATGATATGATCATCGCTGATACTTGTAAAGGGGTATGTGGCGGTGGCACCCTCTTTGACGCTATCTACTTCTATATATGCCACTATATAATCATCATCGGGAATCATTTCAAATGTTCGGTCATTACCAGCATCCACCTCAACAGGATCCGCAGGGTCTGTCTGATCACCCTCCACATCCTTTATGCTTCCATTATCTCCTGACGTGGCTGTTATCTCAGGTTTCTTAAATTCTACTTTGATCGCATAATTATTCTGAATATCTGTAATTTCATATAAGTAATCGTCCGCAGTGCTTTCTGTCACCTCCGAAGCACTATCCTTTAATATCTCAATTACTGCGATGTAGTTGGCATTAGGAGCTATTTTTAAAGTCGGATCAGCATCTTTTTCCACTTTTTTTTCTTCCCCATCTGACATCTCTACATCATCTATAAATATTTTTCCATAGAATGCTCCTTCTATGTCAATCGTCATAATTTTAGGTTTATCAAAAATCACCTTGAAAGTGTGGTTTGCAATGACGTTTTCAAATGTATAGCTCTTTCCATCAGTTATATCTGTCAGTTCTGAGATTTCTTTTGGTGCGTCATCCACCCAAACTTCTGATATTATATTCTCAGTACCTGGTATTATTTCAAATGTTTGGTTATCGCCCTTTATCACAGTAACATTTCCATTTGGAGTAACACTTGCACCGGTACCCTCTAATATCTCTATCTCAACCGCTATACTAGGTTCGCTGAAGGTTACATCAACATTATGGGTAGCAGTGACCACCTGCTGAATGGTGTATTCAGTAGCGTCTCCGTTTACAGTAAGATCATTCAGCTTGGATTCCCCGTCAACGGTAAAAGTCGCCACCACATATCCGCTCTCAGGTATCATTGTAAAAGTTACGGTCTGATTTTTGGTCACCGGATTCGAGGGATTCTGAGATATACTCCCATGACCTCCTGATGTGGCTGTCAGCGTATATTCGTTTGATTCAAAATTTGCGGTGATGGTCATGCCGGAAGTGACATTGCTGACTGTCAGCGGAT
>JAOZLU010000638.1 GCA_029934695.1 Desulfobacterales bacterium
AATATCATCGCCATCAGGAGGATTATTATGGGGCGTAAATTGCTCATTGGCAAATAGTTTGAAACAATGACTCTGGATTTTAAGAAGGCAGCAGGCGGTTATTTGCTGTAAGGATAGTCAGGTCTGAGCCTTTGAAGTCAGCATCATCGGTGATCAGTGTCAATCCTTTGTGTTTGCAGATTTCAGAGATCATCTGGTCGTTGAAATCTGAATTGCCCTTCTCAAACTCTGTAAGCAGGGACTGAATATCCACACCTGTGAAGTTTGACTCACATCTCCTGCATTGACTCACGATTCGTCTGACATTGTTCACAATATTTTCCGCAATCGCTTTGAACGCGGAACTTTGTCTGAATATTTTAAAAGTAGAGGGCTTTGGAGAACTCTGTCCATATTCCCATCGGGCCATGTTATTGATAAATTCAGATAAGACAAGAGCATCAAGAAAAACCTCTCAATCTGAATTCCGAATGTCTCGCAAAGCTTTAGAATAGTATCTTGCTCTTCTTCGTCTGTTATAAGCCAAAGGGCCGTAAACTGACAACCAGATGTTGGCATCCAAAAAAAGACGATCATCATTTGAGAAGGAATACAGGCGAACATCATTGATTCTATTCATCGTCATCTCCCAGTATTTCATCTGTTGCGGAATGAAATCGCTCGGGATTCTTGTAGTATTCCTTTGCACGATCAACCGAATGCTTGAGTATTAATGAATCCTGGGGCGATATGTCAGCAACAGACAGGCGATTTTTTAATTCTTCTGAAAAACCTAATCGGGGGTCGTACAGTTGTCCGATAGCGGCATTTAAAAAAAGCGACGTAATATCTTCCACACCGTCAAAAGAAATTTCGATATTTTTACCTTCTCGGAGGGCTTCCAAAATCAGATCATATACCCTTTCTCCATCTTCCGAATCAATACATATACCATGCCCGACAATAGAAAAAAGCCGGATTTTTTCTGATTTATCCATAAATATATTCCTTTCTTTCTAAAAGATATTTTTTAAATCAACTTCTGTACTAAGATAATTCATTTGTTCTGCTGTATTTATCTCAACAGTTACAACAGTCCCGGGAAATGGCACTGGAAGATCACGAGTTAGTGGATGGCCTTGCGAAAATTCCCAATATCCTGAGTCCGAGACAATAATCAGACGTCCTCCATTAAGAGTTATGAAATCTTTAATCAGTTGAAAACCAAGCCCTCCGGGTCTTCCACTGTTTTTACGCCGAGTTGTCTTTCCACTGGTCGCCCAATTAATAGCATTTGCTGGCAAAAATTTTTTTCCTATGTTTCGATATATATTTCCCCGGATTCCAACCCCCAAATCTGCAATACTGAAATTCAGGCGTTTTTTTCTGGGGAAAAACTGTCCGCATACAAAAATTCCATGTTTAGTATATGAATGCTCAAAGGCATTTTTGAAAATCTCAAACAGGCTTTGCCGGAAATTTTTAAGAAGTTCAGGGGGTATGTCATTTGGAATACCCTTATGTTTTTTGCGAAAATATCTGCTTACATATCCCTGAAATTGTTCGGATACATTGTCAACATTCTCAAACTTCTGATATTGAATAGTTGTACTGTGTTCATCTGATACAGAGTTCCGGCCGAACTGTAGAAGGAAATGATTCTTTCGCATAATGGATTCCACTTTTGCTGAAATATATGTCAAGTTAACTGACGTACCTTCTGACAGCTTTTTGTACAGAATTGCACCCAAAGGAGCACACAGATTGGCATCAATCCATGTTAATGAGGACATATCTATTTCATAGGTATCTTCATTTTCAAAGATTACTTCTTCACCCAGTTTGACAATCTTTTCAAATCCCTTAAATCCGGTTTTAACTTCTCCAGAAGGAAAATTCACACGCCTGCCCTTCTCCTCTGTTCTCAGGAGCGTTTCAACTGCTGGTTGTTGTATTCGCTGCCACCAAGGTTCAAATTTTTTATAAATAAAATGAAGAACATCATTCTGTCCAAACGGAATATCACCTTCACCTGCGTCTATGTAGAGATCGTGCGCAACATAGAGATCGGCTACTACAGAGTTATCCAGATAAATAATATTCAAATACCGCTGCTTTGCCTTCTCTATCATATCGGCTATACTCCAGTTTCCGGGAATCCTTGTCAATTCAGGGGTTCTGAAGAAGACTACTTTGGTCTTGTTATTTATCTTATAATATTCGTTGGCCTCGTTTGCTATTTTCTGCCAGCGACGCCAATGTTTACTCTCCTCAAATCCGAAGAAAATTTGCCAGCTATTCAATTCCCAGCGTAGGGTAAAGAAATCGTTTTTATGCGGCTCAATTGTGATATGCGGAATCTCCGAGGCAACTTCCCTGACCAGCCATAGAAAAGGCTCTTTGTCAAAAACAAGTCGTTCCGGCTGTTTTTTGATCTTTTCCACATATTTTTTATAGACCTCACTGAAATGAGGCTTCTTAACTTCTGCATCCTCAAGTTCCCGCCAGCGTTTATTACATTCTCTGAGGAAATTCCGAACAGTCAGATTCCCATCTTTAAAAACCCGATCAAGCCATTTATCATTTTGAAACATATCAACTTTCTCAGCAACATAACCATCAAGTCTTTGATCAATAAGCTGTTCGGCATGTTTTCTGGTCAGTTCTCTTACTTCCAACAGCGAAGGGCTTAACCGATCAAGCGAAGCATCCTCCCAATGAGGTCTGATCTTATTTCTCCACGGTGCCTGATTTGCGGTAACTACTGTCATCTGGTTACAGGCTTCGGCATTCAAAGCTTCTATAACCAAACCGAATTCTCTTGCAAGCATCGGCTCCTTCCCATAATATTCAGTCTGATCAAAACAAAAGATAAATGGTCTGGAAAATCCTGCAAGCCGGCAAAAGTCCAGAATACGGGACTTACAAAGTTTATTGCCCTCAATGCTTAACCTGTCCTCAAGTCTTATTTCGATTCGATCCGCATCATTCTCATCAATACTTCTTCCTTTCAGCCAGTCAAGACAGGTTTCCCTGAGTCCGAACTCAGAAGGATGGTAAGCATAAACAAATAAAACGTGGAGCCAGCTTAAAACAGAGGCATTCAGATAGCGACATTGCTGTTTCAGGTCTGCTGCCAAAAGATTAATGTTTGAATAAATCCAATTCACCCATTCGCTGTTATGCCGGAATGTTGCTATCCTCGTTTCACGAAGAAATTTTATGGAATCTTCTTTGCTTATCGAGGGTAAAAGCTGTTTTTGTGTAAATTTGGATTCTAACGCGTTAAGCCTGACACGGAAGCGATTTATCCATTTTCCTCGGTATCTGAATTTTGTTTTCACAGCCTCACAAAAAGAATCGGCAAAAGCTTCTTCATTTTTAAAGCGGATTTTTCCACTCTCAATCAAATTTATCGCCAGGAGAGTGAAAATTCTATGAGCAAAATTTTCGAGTTTTGCGGGCTGTTGATTGTGACATTCGATCTCCGTAAAATCAGGTGCATCTAATTCCCGGATTATTTGTTGTAAAACTGACTTCCAGCATGTCAGCACATCTTCAAATGGGCGGAGATAAATAACAAATGACTGTTGATTCAACTCATTAAACAGGCGGCCAATCAGATGAGTCTTTCCATAACCGGCATGAGGAGACAGGACAAACTGAGCATGAGCAAGCTTTTTGTCCATTTTGGGAAACGGTCCCTCTTCCAGTCTTGTAAATTGTTGTTTAAGCTGCTCCAAAATTTCATCGTTAAGGCTGATTGACTGTTTAATATGACGCGGTTCCGAAACAACGTCATCCTCGAATGGATTGATTGTCTGGTTTTCCATGATATTATTCTTTTTGCTCTTCAAAACGAACCAGCAAATGAGGTTTGACGCCCAAATAAATTGCCCCT
>JAOZLU010001153.1 GCA_029934695.1 Desulfobacterales bacterium
ATTTCGTGATGCCCTGCTCGTTCACCCGGCTGATCCACCGGCTCACCTGGTCGCTTATCTCCCCCCAGATGAAACCCGATGTGATGTCAACTGCCAGCATCCGGTTCAGGGTCTGCTCGTCACGGACTGCCTGGTTCCGGGCGACAGCCTGCTGAACCAGGGCGGTGATGTAAAACGGGTTCCCGCCGCACCTGTCGGAGATGACCGGCATCATAATCTCCGGAATTTCGGCTCCGTAATACTCTGCCGCCCGGCCGCAGAGTTCTCTGCCGTAATAATCTGTGAACGCCTCTATGCGGTGATAACGGAACCGTCCGTAAAGCCCGCCTTTCCCCAGTATATCATCGGCCAGAATGCTCACGGCCGAGCCTGTGACAAAATGCGGGCACCTCGGGGATTCGACAGCCTCCTGAAAGAAACCCGCTATGCTGAAACCTGAGTTCGGAAGCCGGGTGTTCTGAAATTCGTCCAGAAACATGACCACCGTGCTGTCATCCATGGCCGCGACCTCACGGGGCAGTCTCACGGCCTTTTTTTCAGGAAGAATAACAAAACCGCCGCTGATAAGCGCTTTGACAAAATTGACAGCCCCCCGGAATCCCTTTGACATTTCCAGGCGTTCCTCGACAAGCGCAATCAGATCATGCGTTTCTCTGGGTTCTGAAAGAATGTCGGCATCCCGCAGACGGAATGCCGCATACCATCGGATAAAGTTCTCGACATATTCGACAGCGAACTTTTTCCTGCTGACCATCTCGTCGGGAAACTGGTAAAATACAGGCACTGGCGCGGCCGGGTCTCTGTGATCCTGTTCAAAAAACAGGCGGTTGACCACCCGCTTGAATATCTCTGTCTTGCCCATCCGGCGCTGTCCCAGCAGCGCAGCGGAAAGGGTTCTCCGTCCCCTCGCATTAAGGGCGGCATTGTAAAAAAGGTCTGTGAATTCCTCCCTGTCCGTGTAAACCTCCTCGGGGACAAGGGGCTCGACTGCCCAGTCTCTTGTCTGTTCCATGATTTCTGTCTCCTCATATAATCTGTTGCTGTTCTGGTGCGGGGGATTTGGCAATCCCCCGCAGGCGTTGAGGCGGCGAACAATGACAGACCTCATGCCTCCTCCAGTTCCGGCAGTTTTCTGAGG
>JAOZLU010000639.1 GCA_029934695.1 Desulfobacterales bacterium
TTGTGAATTACGGCGAGGGCGGGGATTATCAGGCAGCGGAACTGGTGTACGACGGCGGGGAGACGGCAATGCTCATCATTCTTCCCGGCGAGGGCCGGTTCGGAGCGTTTGAAGATTCGCTCACCGCCGGGAGACTGGATGAAATTACGGAAGAACTGACCTTCCGCAGTGTGGCGGTCAGTCTTCCCCGGTTCAGTTATGAATCAGAAACCCTCAGCCTAAGGGGAATTCTGTCCCGGATGGGAATGCCGACGGCTTTCACATGGCCCGGCGCCGATTTTTCCGGCATGGACGGAACATACAATCTGTTCATCGGGGATGTTCTGCACAGGGGATTCATATCCGTGGATGAGTCGGGGACCGAGGCGGCAGCCGCTACAGTTGTAGCCATGGCGGCCGGCTATCCTTCTCCGGATGTGACGGAGTTCACTGTGAACCGTCCTTTCATATTCTTTATTCGGGACATAAGCACCAACACCATCCTCTTCACAGGCCGTATTCTCAACCCGGTCAGCAGATAAATTTGCCACAAAAGCCCTGCTTCTTATCGGAAAGCAGGGCTGTTCCGTGGCCCATGACCGTTTTCTGCAAGGCGGAAAGCCGGGCCATGTCCCCTGACAAATTGGAACAGGGATATGATCCAGAAAAGGAGAATACGCATGAAAAAAATTTTTATCCCAGTTTTTTTTGCATTGTTTTTTGCGGCCGTAATTTGTGCTGCTGACAGTCTTACAGAAGTCAGGACTTACGGAATTAACGATCTGCTGACACCGGAAAAGATCGGACATGAGGAATACGAGAAATTCGGAATCGCCGGCATGATTGAGGAGGGCAAATTTGAGCGATATGAGATCGGCGGTCGGATTGCCTGCTTTCACCAAAGGAAAATCGGAGCCGCCATCGTGGAGAAGGATTTCCTGAACTACCAGTTTGACAGGAATACCGGAGAGTTCATAGAGAAGAACGGGGGGTGGCGGGATGATCTGCCGGAAACCCTGCCGGCGGACATGCTCACCCTTGAGGAGGCACTGGCCAAATCCGATGCCGTCAGAGGGGAAGTTCTGTTCGGCATTCTGTATTTCATATCACCGGACTCGGATGTGTTCCTGCTTGATCCGACACCTGAAAATCCGTGCTGGGCCGTACACAGCACCGGAGAGAGCGGCTACCGTGTCGTCACGCTCATTGACGCGGTGACCGGTGAGTTTCTGGGCAACGGGGTTCCGCCTCCGGGCGACGGGGATAGCACCGTCATGCCCGGCGGCGGATTCATGATTTCCGACGATCTCAGGATCGCCGCACAGATCCGCACGGAACACGGAATCATTGATGCGTCCTTTCATAAGGGCGGTGAGGATACCACCGCCAGGGGGGACAGGGTGGTCTGGGGATATTTCTATGCGGATCCGGCTTATGTCTCCTGGGGAAGCAGGAACAACCCCGAGATGTATGTGAAAATATGGTTCGATGTCACCGGAAGAACAGATGTGAATTTTTCCCATGTCTCCGTTCCCGACATCACGGTTTTTTCAGCCTGTCCGTGGAACGGAACGACTTATGACAGAAACGATCCCCTCACAACGGCTGACAGATATGTGAGACACGAGTATTGGCCCGGAAAGTGACTGTTTTCTGCGGAGGTGCCTGAGCCTGCCGAAGGTGTTCCGCAACAGATACAGGGAAAAATTCCGTTTTCCTGAAAGGAGGTGATGTGTGAGGCGCCGGCCGGCTGCAAGGGAGAGCATCCGGCTCCGATGAGGTGTGAGTGTGCCCTCTCCCGGAATGTGTGTATCCTTATTATATACGGAGTCTGTCTGATTCCGAAATCCGGTAAGGATCAAAGAGTTTCGGAAAGTCCGAACTTTTCGGATACACACAATTATTTTGTCCCTGAAATACGGGACTGAGTATTTTTTTGCAGAGACAGGCAGAATATTTTTCTGCCAGCAGACAACTTGAAGATAAGGAGAAAATGAATTGAAAACTTTTAGGAATGTGATGGCTGCCCTGGTGCTTGCGGCAACCCTGGCTGTCGGTGTGACAGCTTATGCGGAGGCGGAAGATGCCGGACTGAACCATGTTCAGGTGGCAGAGGAAGGCTTGAGTGCCTTCCTGGAGATAATCCCCCAGATTCAGCAGGAAGACGGCGAATTCGGTTTTGCCGAAACTGATTCTTTGGATGAGGTGCGTCTGGGTGTTCCTTATAAACTTCACAGAATTAATCCCTCGTCGCTGTCAGATTATGAGGAGGGCGAGACTGTTTTTTCACTTATATCCAAAACTCAGATGTGGTATTTTCCAATTGTGCTTGATGATCAGATGAAAGCCGTACTGATAGTGGATAAGGTGAAGGGCAGATGGAAGGCAGTCGGATTCGGCCGTGCAAATCTGTCAGCAAAACTGGGAAAAGTCAGGCGGAACTGGCCTGCCTCGGAAGGCTATAACCCGCTGCTGATTTCTTTTCAAGGCAGGGAATATCTGTACACTGTCCCGGAAAAGGGCGCATATAATCTGACTTCTCTTACATTTCAGGAGGGGACATATTCAGAAAAAGGCAACACAGATTTCTCAGACCGGAAGAAGCTTTCCAAAGTGGTTGGCAGGCTGAACTCTCTTTTTAAAAAGAAGCTGGAAACAGAGCAAGTCAGACCTGTTGGCAGTAAGCGTGCCAGAAGCGCCAGAGCCTCCACAGACCCTATGGGAATGGCGAGTTTGTATTTAGGTTCATATGTTCAACAAACGAACTGGTGGTGTTGGAATGCTTGTTCACAGGCTATAATTGAACATTACGGATACGGAGCGCAGCTGCAAGTTCCTTTATTAACCCCGCAGGAAGTAATTGCTGACTATGCAGGAATGGCCTATACTGACGGAAATCGCCTTTACCCAGACTTTTCCGCCAACACCAAGTGTGTCGACACCATTGTAGAACATTATACAGGGCTGTCAGCTACATATCATCCCTCAGCCATCTCTCCGTCTGACGCCTGGCAGGAAATAAGTGCGGATCAGGATCCCTTTATAGTTCGTTGGTTATATCCAAATAGTGGGCATGAGGTAGTTGCTTATGCATATGTTTATGTTGATCCCAATATGTGCGCTTTTTGTCTTGATCCTAACGAGCCTATGTTAGCTATAATGGATCCTTTGACAGGAGATCGAACTCTGTATGGATACACTTGGGTTGTAAGTGGAGGCGGACATACATGGAACCAGACTCTGACCATTGATTGATCTGCTATATATAAGCCTTTGACAAAAAATAATGTCAGGGACAATATTTTATCAGCTTCTTATTATCAAGAAGCTGTGTACAGGACAAAAAAAATTCGATATTTTCGGATAAGCTTTTATATCAGACTGTTATGCGTTTTTACCCGGAATATCCGGTTTCAGCAATATCAGCAGGTTATCAATTTTTGCCCTGTACACAGATCAGGAAGTTAACATTTCGATTTCTGACAAACTTTGTCTTAAAGGCTCTGCCATATATTCACCAGTTGGGAGATTTTATTTCTGACTGGTGAATGCAGCTTATTTTATTCAGGTTTTACCAAATTTAAACGAGGAGGAAAGTGAATATTCCTCTATTAAAAAGGGTTTAAAAAGAGGGGTTTAAATGAAGAAGCATTTTGTACGGATAGCTGCTGCATTGTTTCTTATGGTATTCTCTGCTGCTTTTACGGGTTGCGGAGGTGATGGCAGTTCAACATCGGAAATTGGGGAATCCGTTTCGGAAGGCAATTCTGATGAAACGGAAACTTTGCGGTCGGAGAGATCCCGTGAACTTTCTCCCGACGTGACAGACAGCGATCTGGAGGAACTGGTCGCCGGAAACAGCGGGTTCGCACTCGGCCTTTATCACGCCCTGCGA
>JAOZLU010000111.1:0-8752 GCA_029934695.1 Desulfobacterales bacterium
CAAAAACAAAGTTCGGATCGCCCATGGACCTCTTGACAAAAGCCACTGTCTCATTCGGGGATAACAGAGCATTGTCCTTGGCATCCTTGCCGACGATTATGTTGTTCCCTTCAAAAAGAACCACAGACGGGGTCACACGCTGATTCTCAGAATTGGGAATAACAACCGGCTTGCCGTGTTCATCAACATAAGCAATACATGAATATGTGGTTCCCAGATCAATTCCGAATACTTTGGTCAACTGCTTATCCATATTTCAGGTTTCTCCTCTGTAAATCCAATTATATGTAATGATTTCGTTGTCGGTTTTTGTATGTTTGTATGTTTGATGTATGTTTGTTTGAGGGAATGGAGTGCAAAAATGGAACTGCTCAGACACAGCCCTGCTGTAACGGAATTTTTGCATCCTGCACCTTGTCAATTTGTCTGTTTCAAATTATTTTTGAACAAAGTACTGACAAATTCCGTCTGCGGCTGACAAAAAGCAAAAATTCCGCTGCAGTAATCATGATCCGGATCAGTCCGTTTCCGCACTCCGTCCGTCAGTGCCCGGATTTTCTTATGTGCGTATGTCATCGGCGGGCCGATGTCATGGCCGCTCCTTTTTCCTGATTATAACGCCTTTCAGGAGTGTGAATTTTATTCCGTGAACGTGTTCGCACTTACTTGGTTGTCGCTCGCAAACGTGCCGTTCAGGTATGCTGCACGTTTACGGGAACGCTTGCGAGCAAGTTTGCGGGCACGTTCACGAACACCTTTGTGAGTACGGACACGTTCACGAGTATGAACACGAGCATGGTCACTGGCACAGTCTCCCCGAAAGGTGTTGTAATCAGCTTTTTTCTCATCACTTATTGCGTCGGCTTTAAAGATATACACTTCAACCAGTTCCGGACGAAGCACCTTTCCCTCCCATTCATATCCGTCACGAATACTCTGTGCAACAGTTTTGTCTTTTGATTCATCATCAGTTTCCGATGTCCTGGCCACTTTCTGACGGGATGGGTCGAATGTTCCTTTGTCACACCTGAATGGTTCCACCATCTGTCTGTAAAGAATTTCTTCAAGATCAGGAGGGAAAGTCTCCATCAAATCAAGCAGTTTTGACGGATCCAACCGTGATGAGTCTTTTGAACGATAAACATTTATCAACTTTTTTATATCATCAATTATAAGGATAACATCCATAAGAACAGGCCGCAAGACTTTTTTTATAAGGTCATTCTTATGTTCCTGCAACTCGCTGTGAAGATTATCTATGATTTTTTCCTTATGCTGATTATATTTCAATTTGCTCTGAAACTCTCTTTCAAGACGAGTCAGATGATCTTGAATGTTTTTCATCTTTGTTATGATCAGATCAATACCGCCACTTTCCCCTGCTGTAATCGTATCAGCATTATCTTCTTCACCGAACGATTTGTGTTCGTCTTGAGGGTTAAACTTGGAATCAATGTCCTCCGTTTGTCTGTTTTTTGCTTCATTATCTGCTTCATTATCTATTTTATCAATCATTTGTGCTGTTTCCTTTTTTTAACTGTCACAGATTTCAATTCAGGGCCTCAGAAAAAACGCATTGTCCCAATTTGATACAGCATTTTTCCTGATTATAACGCTTTCAGGGGAGGCCTGAAATCAGCCCTGCGTCGCACCTTTTTAACCACAGAGGACACAAAGGGGCCACAAAGCTTAAACCCGGATCTGTCTGTGGGCAGGTGCGGGAGCCTCCCCTGAATTCGTTATAATCAGCATTTTAGCACTCCGGGTTTTTCTGTGATCTCGGAAGTTATGCTCGGCTGCATGACAGGGAATGGGCCAAAATGCGCCTGGCGGCTCATTTTCTCTGAACTTTTCATTTAACATCTGCTGTAAATGGTTCACATACCATTCCCGATCCTGATAATAAAAAAGGGCCTGACATAAGCAGCCAGGCCCTTTTTGATAGAAAAACAAATATAAGTGACCCGCTTTTTAAAAAAGCAGGCTATCCTTGATGATGTTTAGAACAGTCCGGTGACTTTCCCTGTGTTCTCATCCACATCAATTCTTCTGAATGCGGGGTTGGAACCGGTTCCGGGCATCAGACTGATGGCTCCTGCACAGGGGCACAGGAATTTTGCACCGGAATAAATCAGCACGTCACGGATGGGCAGTATCCAGCCCTTGGGAACGCCCTTGCGTACCGGATCATGTGTCAGGCTCAGATGGGTCTTGACCATCATTGTGGCATACTCATCATACTTGGGATCACTCTCCAGCATTTTGGCTTTACCCTCGGCTTCGGGAGTCCAGGACACGCCGTCTGCGCCATAAACCTCTTTGGCAATCTTTTCAACACGGTCACGCAGTTTCATTTCCAGCGGATACAGGAATTTGAAATCATTTTCTTCGTTACAGGCATCAATGACCGCATCGGCAAATTCCAACGCGCCGTCGCCGCCCAGTTCCCAATGTTTGGATTCTGCACAGCGTGCGCCGGCAGCCTCAGCAGCTTTGCGGACCACGGCACATTCCGCATCAGTATCTGTGTAGAAACGGTTGATGCAGACCACCGGGTTGATGCCGGCCTTGCGGATGGTGTTGATATGATGAACCATGTTCTCGCAGCCCTTTTCCACCAGTTCCAGATTCTCCCTGGTATATTCTTCAGGCAGCGCAATGCCGGCAACCACTTTGGGGCCGCCGCCGTGCATCTTGAGTGCGCGGATGGTGGATGTCAGAACGGAAACATGAGGTTTCAGACCGCTGAAACGGCTCTTGACGTTCCAGAATTTCTCAAAACCGATGTCCGCGGCAAACCCGCTCTCAGTGACGTGGTAATCAAACAGCTTCAGGCCGACGCGGTCGGCAATGATGGAGGACTGGCCCACAGCGATATTGGCGAACGGTCCTGCGTGAACCATACAGGGGTTATATTCAGCCGTACACATGAGGGTCGGGTTGATGGTGTTGCGCATGAAAGCGGTCATGGCGTTTCCAACTTCCAGATCGCCGGTGGTCACCGGTTTGCCGCTCTTGTCAAATCCCACTGTGATTTCATTCAGACGTTTTTTCAGATCAGCCAGATCCCTGATGACAGCAAGAATTGCCATACATTCGGAACCTACGGCAATACCGAATTTGGACTGCATGGTGTAGCCGTCAAAGCGGCCGCCCAGGCCGATAACGATATTCCTCAGCGACTGAGCGCAGAAGTCCATGATCCAGCCCAGTTCCACGCGGGTGGGATCAATATCAAGACGGGGCATGCCGGTCAGTCTCTGCAACTGTTCATCATTATAATTACGCTCATGCTGCATACGGGAGGTCATTGCCACCATTGCCAGATTGTGAGCGTTCATAATGTCGTTGATGTCACCGGTCAGGCCCAGGGAGAATTCGGTCATGGGAATCAGGAGGGAGTTTCCACCGCCGGCAGCAGTTCCCTTGACGTTCATGGTGGGACCGCCCGAAGGCTGCCGCAGTGCGCCGCCCACGTTCATACCGCGTTTGCCAAGACCTTCCATCAGACCGCATGAAGTGGTGCTTTTGCCCTCACCGAGGGGGGTGGGTGTAATCGCTGTGACTTCAATGTATTTTCCATCGGGTTTGTCTTTCGTCCGATCTATGATTTTCATAAAATCAAGTTTGGCCAATCTGCCCATGGGAAGGATCTCGTCTTTTTCAAGACCCATTTTATCTCTCCACTCATCCGGGGTGGGCATATTTTTTTCCGCTTCCTCAGAAATCTGCCAGTCAGCCATTTCTACTGCATTATAAGACATTTATCAAATTCTCCTTCAAGTTTAATATTAATAGTTGATTAAGGAACGCTGACTGAATAACTTCCCATTCTGCCGGACTGACAAGTCCGGCAGGGACAGGTTCGGATTTGCCAATCTGAACCGGGCGTGGATGTTATTTGCTCAGGGTTCCTGAATACAAAAAAATACAGAATTGTCCCTTATGCTTCATATATCAAACCAAAAGTTTCAGCCTGTGCGGCCAGTCTGATGGCACAGGCTGGAATCTTTTGATAACTGCAAAAAAATTTATGTATCATGTGCTGTCTGATTTGGCAAGCATTATGTTATTCTTTCATACTCAGAAACCTCTTTTTTTTATAACTGTCTAATAATAAAATATTATACAATATCTTACGTCCTCATAAAAGACTGTTGCCGGACGGGTTTGCAACCAGACTGCCGGTTAGACTGCCGGACGGGGTTTGCAACCCCGTCCGGCACATATCCCATATGCATCAAGTATTGTTTCCAGATGTTCCTGCATCACATCCACCTTACTTCCTTGATAAGCGGCCGGCACTCCGGACAATTTTTTTGGAACCGGTTGCCTGACATTTAATGATTATATCTGTCATGTCAGGCAAAGAATGTCAAAATCCCACAGGAGCAGATGATGCAGGAAAGGGGTAAAAGCAGCTCCCAAAAAATATTGACTGTCCCCCAATTTATAAATGTTTCCGTTTGAAAATGTGAAAAAATCTTTCCCATTTTGGATAAAAGATGGTAAATTAAGAATCTGATAGCGAAAGGTTTTAAGTTTTTCTTTTAAAACCTGAAACTTAAAACCATTTATCCCTTTATGGATGCAACCTCATGATTCAGATTTTCCGTAGCTGGTTAAACCGATACTTTGCTGATCCGCAGATAATAATCCTGGGATTTTTGCTTTTTGTTGCGTTTATCCTGGTATTCACCATGGGAGACATGCTGCTGCCGGTGTTCATCAGCATCATAATTGCCTATCTGCTTGAGGGAATGGTATCTGTACTCCAGCGATTTCGGATGCCGCGCATGGCTGCTGTGCTGGCGACATTTATTTTTTTCATAGCCTGTATTGTGGTGTCACTCGTCGGCCTGCTTCCACTTCTGTCAGCTCAGATCGGTGATCTGATCCAGAAGCTCCCCTCAATGATTGAGAAAGGACAGCAGCTGATCGTGAACCTTCCTGAAAGGTATCCGGATTTTATTTCCAGGCAGGAACTGAGAGATATTGTGAATTCTTTAAGTGCCGAACTCACCAATCTGGTAAAATCAAAGCTTACCAATGTGGCCCAAAGCGTTTTTTCCTTTACGCTGGATTCGGTACGGAGCATCATTACCATTCTGGTGTATTCGATTCTTGTCCCCCTGATGATATTCTTTTTCCTGAAGGACAAGGGAAAAATATTGGAATGGGTGTCAGGTTTCCTGCCCGAAGACCGGAGGCTGGCAACTGAAGTATGGCATGAAGTGAACCAGCAGACCGGGAATTATGTGCGTGGGAAGATATGGGAAATCCTTATCGTATGGGGGGTCACTTACGCGACGTTCAGGTTGCTGAGGCTTGATTTTACAATGCTGCTGTCATTATTTGTCGGTCTGTCTGTGATTGTCCCCTATATCGGCGCGACGGTCATGTTTTTGCCAGTGGCGCTGATTGCCTATTTCCAATGGGGATGGGGGGCTGATTTTGCCTATACAATGGCTGCTTTGGCCATCATACAGGCATTGGATGGGAATCTGCTGGTTCCCCTCCTGCTTTCCGGGGTTGTGAATTTGCATCCGGTGGCCATCATTATGGCAATACTTGTGTTCGGAGGGATTTTTGGAATATGGGGACTGTTTTTTGCCATCCCCCTGGCCACGCTGGTTCATGCTTTGATAAAAGCTTGGTTCAGCAAGCGCACAGAGAAAAAATATCATGGATCCGATTAATGTCATAGCGATACTGATCACCCAAAAGCCTGGAAACCAAAATTGCCGGTGAATCGCTTTTCAATGACGGCATCGCTGTTGTTGTATTTCTGATTTTACTGAAAATTGCCACAGGCGAGGGGCATATCACCCCCGGGTTCGTAGCCTTTGTTTTTGCCGAAGAAGTGGCCGGCGGGGCCATTTTCGGTCTGGTGATCGGATATGCTGCCTATAGCCTGCTCAAAAGCGTCAACGAATATCAGGCGGAGGTCATGATCACGCTGTCGCTGGTTATCGGGGGCTATGCCCTTGGTTCGGCCCTGCATATTTCAGAGCCTATTGCCATTGTGGTGGCGGGTCTGCTCATCGGCAACCACGGCCGCCGTCTGGCCATGTCTGACATCTCGCGGGAACATCTTGACACCTTCTGGGAATTGGTGGATGAAATCCTCAATTCTGTTTTGTATGTCCTCATCGGATTGGAGGTGCTGGTGCTGACGCTTGATGGCACTTACCTGACTGCCGGAATCATTGCTGTTCCGATAGTGCTTCTGGCCAGACTGGTGAGTGTGGGGATTCCGACCTGGATGTTGCGGAGATGGCGGGATTTTGTGCCCAATGCAATTCTGATTATGACCTGGGGCGGGCTTAGGGGTGGAATTTCTGTTGCGCTGGCCCTGTCCCTGCCTGAGCAATGCCATCGGGAGCTGATTCTTACCATGACCTACGTTGTTGTGGTGTTCTCAGTGCTGGTGCAGGGAATGACCATTAAAAGATTTTTTTAGATGCCCGGATGCAGGGATTATTTTTATAATGTGATCAGATTATTATCGCTGACAAAACGAATCGCTGAAGACATACAGCATTTTACCATCCAGAAATACCTTTTTTACCCCATTGACTTTTCTCTCTTTTTTTGTGAAAGGTGTTTTCAGGGGGGAATATTTTCGCATTTTTTTTGAAATGCACATAGGTGGGTGAAGCGAAACTGAACCCCACCGTTTTTTTTGCAGATGTGGTGGCTTCCTACATTTTTGTAAGTACCTGGCCATATATTTTCAGGTATCTGCATATGAGGAACCGCAGATGAACGCATACAGACGCAGATGCCTGTCGCGGACTCATTCGCGTTCATCAGCGGTCTGTGAAAACTGTTTTCTCAGGAAAAAATCCCGGAAAACTTTTGGCCGGGTACTTAACGGTCAAAAAAAATTTAGGTGGGTTCCGCTTTACTCACCCTACATTTTGTAACGGCACAGGTCGAAAAAAAATTAAATTGTTTCACGCCACATAAAGAAATCATTTGACTTGTATCTGACAATTTCATATCCAATTCAGAAAGGAATTGCTTAAAAAGTCAATAAAATCAGGCAACCATTTTTACTTTCTTAAAAACCTGGCAGTCACAAGTTCTGCTGAAATTACGGGATATGTATTTTCCGACAGGCAGGTTAAAAGAAAAAAAGGAAAAAAGTTAAACAATATATGAGCAGCAAAATCCTTATCAATGCATCGGATCCTGAAGAATGCAGAATTGCAAAAGTGGAAGATGGGCAGTTGGAAGAATTCCACACAGAAAGTGCTGCAAGGGAGATCACCCACGGAAATATATATAAAGGTATCATTACCCGTGTTGAGCCTGGACTTCAGTCTGTATTCGTGGATTACGGTGTGGATCGGCATGGTTTCTTGCAGAAAAATGAAATTCACAGCGACTATTTTCATGACAATGATTCAGGAAACCATTCCATCAAAAGTATCGTCAAACGCGGGCAGGAACTTATTGTACAAGTTTCAAAAGACCCTGTTATGAAAAAAGGGGCCATGCTCACAACCTTCATCTCTCTGGCGGGCAGGTATATCGTCCTTATGCCCGGAAGTAAGAACCGGGGAATTTCACGCAAAATAGAGGATGAAAAAGAGCGAAGCCGCCTGAAAGAAATTATCAAGAATGTCAAACTGCCCGAAGGATATGGCCTCATTGTCCGTACCGCGGGCATAAACTGCACCAAGACCCTTATTTCAAAAGATATCAGCTATCTTTTACGGATTTGGAAAAATATCCAAAAAAAGGGGATAAAGGAGGAAGCCCCTGCGCTCCTTCATAAAGAGCGAAATCTTGCATTACGATCCATACGGGATTATTTTACTCCCGATGTAAGTGAAATTCTTATTGACAATGAGGCTATATATCAGGAAGTGAAAGATTTTATCCATATCGTCTCTTCCAAGCACACCCGGATCGTCAAACTCTACAAAGAGGAAAAGCCGATATTCACGAAATACCAGTTGGAAGAACAGCTGGCAACCATATTTGAAAACAGGGTCACACTGAAAACCGGCGGGTCAATTGTCATTGATCAGACCGAAGCGCTGGTTGCCATAGATGTCAATTCAGGAAAGGCGATCCATAAAAAATCCGTGGAACAGACAGCATTTCTGACTGACATTGAAGCCGCAGAGGAGATTGCCCGTCAGCTCCGGCTAAGAGACTTGGGGGGACTTATTGTCATTGATTTTATTGACATGAGAGATTCCAAGCATAAATTGGAAGTTGAAAAGGCCATCAAAAACCATACAAAGCGGGACAAGGCCCGGACAAAGGTGGGGAAAATCTCCAAATTCGGACTGATGGAGATGTCAAGACAGCGAATCCGGCCTCCCATTGAATTTGGCAGCTATGTTCCCTGTACGCATTGTCGGGGGAAAGGTCTGATACCGTCGGTTGAAACATTGGGGATCAGTTTTTTGCGTAAACTCCACCTTGAAATTTTAAAAGATGAAATATCCGGCATAAAAGGGATTGTGTCGGTTGAAGTCGCTGATTATCTTTTAAACAAAAAACGGAAGGAAATTCTTGATCTGGAAATGAGGCATGACATCAGCATCAGGATCGAAGGGGACAGCAAAATGCTTCTCAGGGACAGTAAAATCGTTTCTGAAAAAAAGTGAGAGTTTCACAATGCTTTGTTGCCCTCCTTCTGCTCCCATCGGATTGGTAAATCCGACGGCTCGGATTTGACAATCCGAGCCGAGCAAGGGAGGACTTGTTGCCGGATGGGGCTCTTGCCGGA
>JAOZLU010000111.1:8852-15053 GCA_029934695.1 Desulfobacterales bacterium
TTGCCGGATGGGGCTCTTGCCGGACGGGGTTTGCAACCCCGTCCGGGATGTTTCAATGACAGGGGGCAAAAAAAAAATCGTCCCCTTCCTTCTGCTCCCATCGGATTGGTAAATCCGACGGCTCGGATTTGGCAATCCGAGCCGAGCGGGGACGATTTACTGAATGGGGAACGATTTACCGAATGGGGGGAACAATGGACACAGACGCGAAAAAATCGGACAAAATGTTCAAGGCCATTATTATCTTTTCCATAATTGCGACAGCAACAATCGGTGGTCTGTGGTTCTGGTGGAAGCAAAGGCCGGAGCCTGTTATTGAGAGCTTGCCTGAAAAAGAGGCAGTCCCGCCTATTGCTGAAAAAGTGCCTGAAAAAGTGGAAGAATCTGAAACACCCCAACCTGTCATGGATTATGGAAAAATGGAAAAAGACGTTGAATTCAAGGCTCTTATGGAGAAACGCAAAGAAGAATACGGCGTTGACAAGGGTGTTGATATGGTTGTCACACCTGATGAATCCATTAAAATTGCAGATTCAACCATTCCCATGCAGGAAATTCTGGACAAAATACGGCTGAAAGAAGACGGTCTGATCGAAAAAGATATTATGACTGGCAGAAGAGCGACTCCTAAGATGGACGAGAGAGTGGATTCAGGGAATTTGAAAGAAAGGGGGCAGGCAAGCGGTAAAGATACTTTTGAAAATGACTTTGCAGATGAAAAGAGTAAAAGCATATATGGCATATATGTGGTTCAGACGGGGGATAACATCTGGAACATACATTTTGAATTCCTGAGAGACTATTTTATGAAAAAAGGGGTTACGCTTGCTTTGGTCTCTGATGAACCGAATATACTCGGTCGCAGTTCCGGTGTTGGAAAACTTTTGAAATTTTCCGAAAAAATGGTTTATATTTATAATATAAAAGAACGCAAACTGGATGTTGATCTTAACCAGATTCATCCGTTGAGCAAAATTGTTGTTTTGAATCTGGGGCAGGCATTTTCATTGCTGGATCAAATTGATTATAAGAACGTGAACCATATTGAGTTTGACGGGGAAACGCTCTGGATTCCGGCAGAGCAGTAAAATGAAGCGGGAATAAGAGTGCAATTATCTGAAAAAATTCAACTTTTTTAATGATAACCCGAATTGCCCATGGAAAAAAATGAAGAAACATTTGACATAAGCTGTCATTTAAAGCTATAGGAGCAACCGTTTTTTTATTTTCAGTTGATAAAAAATTTTTGAAACCGGGTTTTTGCAAAAACTCGGTTTCTGTATAATTTGTTTTTAAAAAATCGGGCATCCCTTAGCACAGGAGCCAAAAAGCAGTTTACACTTTTTCCGGCTTGCAGAATGGCTTTGCAGTTGAAACAATTTGAAACAATTTGCAAAATTGTTTTACAGTGAAACAATTTGCAAAATTGTTTTACAGTGAACGGCTTTGCAGTTGAAACAATTTGCAAAATTGTTTTACAGTGAACGGCTTTGCAGTTGAAACAATTGTAAAATTGTTTTACAGTGAATGGCTTTGCAGTTTGCAACAATTTGCAAAATTGTTCTAAAGTATAAACTGACAAATAAAGGATACCACTCATTTAATTTTTTTTGTAAAACTTTACCCTTGAAAATAATCAGGGGGAATAAATTTTTGAACAGGAGGTTTTATCTTGGTAAGTATCGCGTATGCAATGGGACAGGGTGGAGCAGAGGGAGCCCAAGGCGGATTAGGAGCATTTGTTCCGCTTATCCTTATGTTCGTTATATTCTATTTTCTGCTCATCCGACCTCAGCAGAAAAAGCAGAAAGAACATCAGGGAATGATCAGTGGCCTTAAAAAGGGAGACCGGATAATGCTGAACGGCGGCATTTATGGCCGGATCACATCCCTTGATGAATTCACGCTTACAGTTGAAATCGCAGACAAAGTCCGGGTAAAAGTGAACCGGGGGTATGTTGCCTCACTGACTCAGCCCTCGCAACAGGCCCAGTCAGGAAAAAACGGTCAAAAAGACTTGGAAAAATTAAAAACAAAATGATTTGTCTTATGTCAGTGGTCACGGCAACTGACCGCTGACCAGGCATAGGAAAGGAAAAGACCATTGAAAAATTTCTCATGGAAAGTGGCTGTAGTTGCTGCGGTTATCTTAACTGCATTTATTTACATCCTTCCCACAATAGAAATGAAACTGAACGGCAGGAAAGACCCGGCCCTGTGGCCGTATAAGAAAGTGAACCTCGGCCTTGATCTTCAGGGCGGAATGCACCTTGTCCTTGAAGTGGATACGGAAAAGGCTGTGGAAAGCACCATGGAACGCATCACCCAGGAAATACGGGCTTCCATCAGGAAAGAGCGTATCGGGAATGCTGTTCTGGAACAGATTGAGAACAACCGGATACTGGCAAAAATAAAAGGTGAAAAGAGTATTGAACAATTTCAGGCAATTCTTGACAAAGAATTCACGGGGCTGCGAATACTCTCAAGGGAAACGAATGACGGCGTGTTGAACCTGATGATGGATATTCCTGACAAGGAAGCCGACAATATCAAAAAAATGGCGACGGCCCAGGCCCTTGAGACCATACGGAACCGTATTGATCAGTTCGGGGTGAGTGAGCCTGACATTCGCCGGCAAGGTGAAAGACGGATACTGATACAACTTCCCGGGGTCAAAGATACAAAAAGGGCAAAGGATCTCATCGGCAAAACAGCTTTGCTGGAGTTCAAACTGCTGGATGAAGCCAATGATCCGCTTGAGGCGGAAAGGAATGAAAAAGCCCCTCCGGGAAGCGAGCTGCTTTATCAGGAAAGAGAAGATCCTGAAACAAGGCGTGTTGTCAAAACACCCTATCTTGTAAAAAAACGGGCACTTTTAACCGGGGCATATCTTACGGATGCAAAGGTTGAAATTGACTCCCAGTATAATGAGCCTTATGTTTCCATCAAATTTGACAAAAAAGGGGCAAGGATATTCGCAAGGGTGACAGAGGCAAATGTGAAAAAACGCCTTGCCATTGTGCTGGATGACAAAGTGTATTCAGCACCGGTGATTCAGGAAAAAATCCCGGGGGGGGAGGCTCGCATCACAGGGAACTTCACGGATGAGGAAGCCCGCGACCTTGCCATTATCCTCCGCGCCGGCGCACTTCCTGCCCCGGTGAACATTCTTGAGGAAAGGAGCGTGGGCCCTTCTCTCGGAGAGGATTCCATCAACAAAGGGCTTAATTCCATTTATATCGGCGGGTTTCTGGTGATTCTGTTCATGGTCATCTATTACAGGAATTCAGGTCTGATCGCAGATTTGGCACTGCTCGTCAATATCCTTCTGATAGCCGGCGGGCTGGCCGGTTTTCAGGCAACCCTGACCCTTCCCGGAATTGCGGGCATCATCCTGACCATCGGAATGGCTGTTGATGCCAATGTCCTTATATTTGAACGTATCCGTGAGGAAATGGCACTCGGAAAGACGCCCCATGCATCGGTAAAGGCGGGCTATGAGAGGGCAACGCTGACCATCCTCGATGCAAACGTCACCACCCTTATTGCCGCGCTGGTTCTGTTTCAGTTCGGAACCGGACCAATTAAGGGTTTTGCAGTGACACTGAGCCTGGGGATACTCGCCAGTCTGTTCACAGCGATTATCATGACGCGGCTTGTATTTGATTATTTGTTGATAAACCGAAAAATGAAAACATTAAGTATATAATTATGAGTGTCAGGTTTTAAGGGTCAATGGTTCCCAATACTCGTCACCTGAAACCTGAAAAACCTGACACTTGAGAGGAATATGAATGCAGTTTATAAAACCCGGAATAAACATAAACTTCATCGGCGGAAGAAAGATTGCTTTTTATCTGTCCATTGCACTGCTCTTTATCAGCTTTTCTTCACTGATCATACACAAAGGACCCAGATACGGAGTTGATTTTGCCGGCGGAACATTAATTCAGGTGAAGTTTCTTTCCCCCACAAATATTGATGACATAAAATCGGGTCTTGATACCATAGATATGGGAAAATCATCGGTTCAGCTCTTTGGTGATCCCGAAGAGAATGAATATCTGATCCGGACGGACAAATCTGTCTCAACAGGCGAGGGATACTCTCACAAAGTGGGAGCCGCGTTAAAAACCGCCACCGGAAATGACGTGGATATCCGCCGTGTGGAGATGGTCGGGCCTCAGGTGGGCAAGGACCTGAGAGAGAAGGCTCTGTTTGCCATGTTCTACGCCCTGCTCTTCATTACCATTTACATATCAGGGCGTTTTGAATCAGAATGGTTCAAAAGCGGTGTCATGGCAGGAGGACTCATCTTCTGTGTATATTCTCTTTCCAGCTTTGATGTCAGCATCCCGTTTCTGATCGCGGCCGCGCTTGTTATCACTCTGGTGCTGTTCTGGTTTCTCAAGCTGAAATACGCCATGGGCGCGATTGTGGCCCTTCTCCATGATGTGATCATCACTGTGGGGGTCTTTTCTATTTTTGACAAGGAGTTTTCTCTGCCGATTATCGCGGCACTGCTTACAATCATCGGATATTCCCTGAATGATACCATCATTGTTTTTGACCGTATCCGTGAAAATCTGAAAAAATATCATAAAAACACTTTGGATGTCACCATCAACAAAAGTATCAACGAGACGCTGAACCGCACCGTGCTGACATCGCTGACAACCCTTGTTGTTGTGATTACGCTGTTTGTGCTGGGAGGCGGAATTATCCATGATTTTGCATTTGCAATGATCGTCGGCATTGTTATCGGAACGTATTCCTCAATATATGTGGCAAGCCCCATACTCCTTGTTTGGCAGGAATATGAAAAAAGGAGGAAGTAGTTAAGGTTTTAGGGTTTTAAGTTTTAGGCTTTAGGTTTTAAGAGATGTATTCCAAACACTTAGAACTTAGAACCTGAAACTTAAAACCTAAAACTTAAAACCTGAAACCCAATGACCACTGACCCCTCAGAAAAAATTTTGCCGTGGTTTGCGCTGAAAAGTGTTCCGGGAATAGGGAATCATTTTTTCAAGCGGCTCATAAACCGTTTCAAGTTGCCGGAGCGTGTTTTCAAGGCATCTTACGAGGAACTTGCCGAGGTCAGGGGAATGACTCATCGGCTGGTATCGGCAATTCAGCAGCATAAATTTCCGGACTGGATCAGAAAGGAAATTGATCTTGTGGCGGAAAAAGGCTATAAGATTGTCACCATGTCGGATCCGGAATATCCGTCCCTTCTGCTCCATATACCGGATCCGCCTCCTTTTTTGTATGTTTTCGGGAATCTCGGCAATTCTGCAAAAAACATTGCTGTTGTCGGATCCAGGAATCCGACGCGTTATGGTATTTCCACAACGATTCGGTTATGCACGGATCTGGCTTCCCTTAAAATTGCGGTTATCAGCGGCATGGCCAGGGGAATTGACACAGCCGCGCATGACGGTGCCATAATGGGCAGGGGAAAAACCATCGCAGTGCTGGGAAGCGGCCTGGACCGGGTTTATCCTGCGGAAAACCTGAAACTTTTTCATGAGATTGCTGAAAACGGTGCTGTGGTTTCAGAATTTCATCTGGATGCGCCACCTGAGGCACATCATTTTCCCATACGCAACAGGATCATCAGCGGTATTTCTCTGGGAACAGTGGTGGTGGAGGCGGCCCGAAGAAGCGGGGCACTCATTACAGCCCGCTTTGCTGTGAAACAGGGTCGTGAGGTGTTTGCAGTGCCGGGAAATATTCATTCATTTAAAAGCATCGGAACGCATAATTTGATAAAAGAGGGAGCCAAACTGCTTGTAAGTGTGCAGGATATTGTTGATGAACTTCCGCATATCATACGATCTCAGATTGCGAAACAGGAGATAGACCGAAATGATATTTTGGAAAACCTTCCGCCGCTCTCCCCGGAGGAGCTGCCGGTGTTCAAGGCACTCGGGCCGTATCCTGTTCACATAGACGATCTGGGACGGAAGCTCTCCATGGATCCGGGAAAACTGTCGAGCCTGCTGTTGCAACTTGAACTCAAAGGGGTTGTACTGCAAGAGCCGGGAAAGCTTTTTTCAATAGATGTCAAGGACATGATTTAGAACACCTGGAACCCACCATCATCAAATAGCAATGCCCAAATAGCAATTTGGAATTTGGAATTTATTTGGAATTTATTTGGAATTTGAGATTTGGAATTTATTTGGAATTTGGAATTTG
>JAOZLU010000640.1 GCA_029934695.1 Desulfobacterales bacterium
TCAAACATCAAACATCAAACATCAAACATCAAACATCAAACATCAAACATCAAAGTGGGTATTACTGTTCGGAGAAAGCTTCTGTCTTCTTCGTCAATCCGTCTTAATCCCTCTATTAAAAGCCCCATGAAATCTCCTATTTCAGAGGCTCTCATTTCCTCCGGTGATAAACCCGAAAGATAATGAAATCTTCCCTTCTTTTGTTTTAGCAGTTCAAAAAAAGCCTCTTCCCCTTCCTTGCCACTGTACTTGACATTGATAAGCTGCCCTTCCCTGAAAGACAGATAAGCTGATTTGTCAGGAAGTTTCAAGGTCAGCACTCCGGTTTTTTCACTGATGTTGAACGCCTGAAACAAATCCGAAGGGGAGATTTCAGAAAGTTTCCCGGTTACTCCGCATGCAAACTCTTTATATCTCACAAGATTTATTTCAGACACTCTTTGAATAAGCAGACGGATAAAATTTTTATGAAAGGAGGGATGCCTGGTTAAAACATTTCTGAGATTCTCCCCGCTTATTCGTAAAACTGCCCCGGGCTCCCTGGCTATAACTGTCGCTCCCACAGGCACCCCGCTGAGAAGGCTCATCTCTCCAAAGACATCACCTTTTCCCATGGAGGCGATGCTCATGCCGTCGCCATCCAGCACATCAACCTTGCCGGACAGAATAATGAACAAATATCTGCCGAAATCCCCCTGCTTCAGAATAAAATCACCTTCAGCAAATCTGTCAAGCTTTAAAAGAGAAGCGACATTTCTGATATCATCTTTGTCAATACCATCAAAAATTGGAAACCTGCTCAACAATTTTAAAAGAACGCTGATATAATTGTCATCTTTGCCGAAAAGCTCCTCTTTATAACTAAATTCGATTTTTCCCTTGCATCCGGCACAGGTAAATATAATTTCAGGATCGCTGTCCGCAGGAGATTCTTCCTTCTGTTTTCCAGACGGGTTTTTGTCAATAATTTTTATCATATCTTTGACAAGTATAAGGCAGGGAGGCTTATTATACGGGGGGAAAAACACGTTGTCTGACAAGCGGAATTCCTCACCCAACCCATAAAGAGGGCACCCGTAGTTCCTGATAATTTCAAAAACCGGGGGAGATGGGGCAGAAGTATTTACTCTGAATGTATGGTCGCATTTTGAGCAGCGTACCATAACCCCTCCTTCTTTGATGAGGTCGTCATCAAAGTTAAAACCAGCTTGGCATTTTTTACACTTTACATTCATGATGTCTGAGCGTCCGGGATTCACTTTTAAATCGTCTGAGCATGTAAGCAGCTGAGTGTTCAGGTGGATTTGAAGCACCAAAACACTCAGACACTTTTTTCCTCAGACATTAAAGCGAAAATTTATAATGTCCCCATCCTGAACCTTGTAGGTTTTGCCCTCAAGTCTCACAGTTCCCTTCTTTCTTGCTTCCTTATAGGCACCGGCCTCCGTCAGGTCAGTATATGAAATTGCTTCTGCCCGTATGAATCCTTTTTTAATGTCCGAATGAATGACTTCGGCAGCGTCAAGTGCCTGGGTTTCCCCCTTTATTGTCCATGCTCTCACTTCATCTTCGCCCACGGTGAAAAAGGATATCAGGCCAAGAAGCTGGTATGACCGTTTGATGACTCTGGCCATAGCAGATGCGGTGATATTAAACTCTGCAAGAAATTCCTTTGCATCTTCATCAGACATCTGCACAAGTTCCTGTTCGAGTTTGCCCTTTATTACCATGCTGTTTTCCAAGTCATCTCCCTTGTCCGGGGGCATGAGGTCGTCATCATCCTCATTATTGAATAAGACCAGCATCGGCTTGGCAGATAAAAAGGCATATCCTTTCAGAAGGTGTGCGGAAGCAATCTTAGGAAACTTCCTTAAAGGGATTTCGTCTTCAAGATGTTTCAGGCATTGGGTTAAAAGAGAAATCTCCTCCTGTTCAATCGGCTTGCCCCGTTTTTTATCAAGTTCCAGGCGTTCCAGGCGTTTTTCCACCACAACAAGGTCCGCGATGATGAGTTCCTGGTCAAGCGTCAGAACATCCTTGCAAGGTTCGGGGTTTTCAAAACCATATCCCCCGAAATTTCGGACCACATGGATCAATGCGTCACAATCCCTTACCCGCGTCAGAAGGTTCCGATCCGGCTTATTTTCTTTCTGATGGCCCGGCATACCCGGAAGAAAATATTCCACTTGGGCATAAATGGTTTTTCTGGGGTTATACATATCGCTCAAAACATCAACACGGGAATCAGGAACTTTTATGGCGCCGATGCGGTCTTCTCCTTTGTGGCCTGTGTCAGAAATGCTTTGGGTCAACGCTTCAAAAACCGTTGATTTTCCTGAGCTTGGAAGGCCCGTAATTCCGAGTTTCATTTTTTACAACCTGATTTACAAAACCTGTCAGAGGCTTTGAAGGTTGCCTTTCTTCAACCTGTTAAATAATCGTGACCAATATGGTATCTCCGGTATGCTCGGCTCGGGTTGACAAATCCGAGCCGGATTTATCAATCCGGGGAATGAATGGGGAAGTTATTCGGTCACAGTTCCTAAAATATTAATCAGCGTACATGAACGGCCAGAGAATACTTGGCGATACTATTAAGTACCCGGCCAAAAGTTTTCCGGGATTTTTTTTTGGGGGAAAACAGCTTTCACAAACCGCGGATGAACACGGATGAACACGGATGAGTCCGCCGTCTGCGTTCATCTGCGTTTATCTGCGGTTCACAATATGCAAATACCTGAAAACAGATGGCCAGGTACTTACAGTTAAGGATGCCGAAAAAAGCAAAGAAATGGAAATCCCCAAGGTCATCAGGGAAAATAACAAAGGAAAGCAGAAAAAGCAAGAATGTTAGCGGTTGGTTAGCGGGAAGTGTCAGAAAACAGAAGATTAAAGCAGAAACCAGTGCTTAGGCTTCTGAAATTACCATAAGGCTTTGGAAACTAAGTGCTGGCAATATGTTTTCAGGTATCTGCACATGAGGAACAGCTTTTCCATTGTGAGCCGCGGATGGACGCGGACGGCCTGTCTGCCGCGGACTCATCCGCGGTCTGTGAAAGCTGTTTTTCCAAGGGAAAATCCCGGAAAACTTTTGGCCGGCACTTAAAGGGGCGTTTCACCCCTGAAAAAAAGGAGAAATTCCCAGATATATGCCAAACAAAATCATAAAGATTCCGCAAAATACAAGGATTCCGTAATATGCTCTTTTGTTCAGTTTTCGCAACCCGAAAAAAGAAAGTGTTGAAACAATAAGATACCAGATCAGATCTCCGGCTTCATGACCCAGAAAAAAAGCAATCAGTTTATGCCATTCTTTAAAGGATACGTCAAACTGAATCATAAATGCAAAGCCGATGGTGGCCCACCATACCCACCAGTACGGGTTCGACATGGAAACAACGAATCCGCCGATGACAGGGTTTTCCAGCCCTCTGCTTTCGTGCAGTGCCGATTCCTTATGTTCTTCGGATGAATTCAAGAAATCGGTGGAAATATTTCCGGCATACACATCTCGAATGATGGATAAGCCGAAACATATAAGGATAAGCCCACCTGTGACTCCGATGATACGCACCACAAGGATGTTTTTCAGAACAAAGGAAAAGCCTAAGAGCAAAAAAATAATGATCCCCATTTCAAGAATGGCATGGCCTATGATAATCCATAGTCCCATAAGATAGCCGCGATCGCCTGCTTTGACGGATTTGATAATGGTATATGTGAGCAACGGCCCGGGTGCCATGGCACCGGTCAATGCGACCAGAAAGGAAAAGGAAAATATCACCCACATTGTGGAAGCAACGCTTATCAGGTCAGTTGTCATTTGATGTTCGATGTTCGATGTTCGATGTTCGATGTTCGATGTT
>JAOZLU010000641.1 GCA_029934695.1 Desulfobacterales bacterium
TATACCAGACCTGTGTTCAAACTCGAAGCCGCAAACCAATACCAAGATGCCGGCTCTGTTGTGAAAATGGAATATTTCATTGACACAGACCCGGGATACGGAAACGGCAGAGATATTCCGATTACACCCGGTCAGAATATTGCTGACACCTTTTTTGTAAATCTGGGCGGTCTCTCCCCGGGCCATCATATATTATACGCCCGTGCCCTGGACGAGAACGGAATATGGAGCCTGACATACGTTCATGAATTTACCGTACAGGAAGAAATCATCAATGTCATGCTCCAGTCTGAGACCACAGAAACCCAAAGCACCTCTGATATCAAGGTTCGGATGTCAGGAGACAGGCATGTGGACGATTTTAATCTCCGCATCAATTTTGACAAGGACAAAGTGCAGATCCAAAATATCTCCTCCGGCATTCCCGGAACAGCTTACCCTTCGACCCCGGAAGACATATCAGCAGCCAACACCAGCGGAACCCTCACCCTTTCATACCATGATGCAGCCGGTTTTACCCCTGGCATGAATCTCGAAATATTCGCCATAACCTGCCAAGCCATTGCCGAAGGTGATGCGCTTTTTGAAATTGACGACCGCAGCACAATCACAGGCTCGGACGCTGACATCAAAGGAGGCTTTGCAAACGGCACAATCACTGTTTTGCCAAAGCAGTATTATCACACCATAACAGCCACAGCAGGAAGCCACGGAACCATAAGACCCTCCGGTGATTTTATCATGCAGGAGGATACCGCCCACAGAGTTGTAATGACACCTTCTCCGGGATATAAAGTGGATAAGGTCATGATTGACGGCGTGTATGTATCCCCGGCCCAGGGCTATCTGTTCAGAGACATTACAAGCGATCACACCATCCATGTGACCTTCAAGCCCATATCGCAGGAAGACTGCACAGGTTCCATTGGTTTGCGTCAGACCGTGCATGATTCATGGTCAGGTGCATGTGAATCCGAACACCGAGCCGGAAGTTATGCAAAATACCACACATTTTCAACAGACACCCCGACAGCTGTGCGGATCGAGCTGACATCAGACTTTGACACTTATCTGTTTTTGCTGAACGGAACCGGAATGAGCGGAACCATTCTTGAGAAAAACGATGACATAACCAAAGGGATTACCAATTCCGGTATCACCAGAAATTTGTCACCAGGCACATACACGATAGAATCCGCCACATACACCAGCAGGATATCAGGTTATTTTTCTCTGACTTTGAACATTGATGAGAATCCCATGCCTTCGGACAACTGCATTGAATCAATTTCACTGAATCAGACAATAAACGATTCATGGTCAGATGAATGCGAATCTGTGAGCCGGTCAGGAAGATACGCCAGATACTATACTTTCTCAGTATCATCCGAAACAGATGTCCAGATAGACCTGATATCCGACACAGATGCTTACCTCTGCCTGTTGAACAGCGATATGAACGGAGAAATACTTTATGAAAACGATGATGTGGCAATCGGGGATCACAATTCCCGGCTTGATATAAGTCTTTCAGCAGGCACTTATGTGATAGAGGCGATCACATTTCATAATGAAAAAGCAGGGGATTTCACCTTGAAACTGAACCACGCTGGCCACGGTCCCACAGTAAACTGCACCGAATCGGTTTCCATGAATGAGACTGTCAGCGGTTCCTGGTCAGGCGCGTGCGAATCCGAAAACAGACCCGGAGCCTATTCAAAATTCTATACCCTGACAGTGCCGCAGGAAAGTCACATCAACATCACCCTGGAATCTGATGAAGACACTTATCTTTATCTGATGGACCCGGAAAGATATGGTCTCCACGAAAATGATAATATCGGTAAAAACACCAACAATTCCCATATCGGTGAAACCCTTCTGAGCGGTACTTATATCATTGAGGCCACCACATTTCACCAGAGTAGAACAGGGAATTTCACTCTGACTCTGGACGACACCCCCAGGGACGACTCGCCCCCGACCTCCGAAGACGGCAGGACATGGAGAACAGGCCATTATTCCAACAACGCGGATATAGGAGCGACACTTTCAATTCCCGGTGCAAGCTATCTGAATGTTACGATTACAGGCAAAACTGAAAGCGGATATGATTATATTCGCATATATGACACAAATGATAATGAAATCGGACATTTTTCAGGTAGTATCAATAAAACCTTCCCCATAGCAGGCTCGTCAATCTCTGTGAAGCTGACATCAGACGAGAGAATAACAAAAAAAGGGGTGACAGTAAGCATTGAGGAAACAGATAAGGTGGACGATGATTCAGGCATTGAGACATCTCATCCGAATTACAATCAAAGCTTGGATATTCTGGAAACATATCTGGAACTTGATAATCGTCATGACGCTGCCACTATGGTCTCAGGGCTTCAGACAGGGCTTTTGGCATTTGACTATCTCGATGGTTTGTCCGATTGTGAGGATTCCACCGAGCGTATTTTATATTCGCTGGAATTTATTCTCAGGAATTCAAAGTATGTCCTGCTTGGTGACTTACTCCCTGAAGGCTCTGTTGTTGCCACTTACCGGGAATTGATAACCCATTATGATCCTCTCTATGAAATGCTGTTAGTATGTGACAGATTTTATATAAAAGTGAAAAAGCCGCGAAGATTCTGGTGGGATGCGAACATTAAAGATGCGAATGTCGAACTCTATCAGATAGCCAGGTATTCTTACAGGGAGGGGCATTTGGGTGGTACGATAGAGATCGAATATCCTGCTTCGGAGGTCAAATATGAACCGCATTACATGAGTTCTTCATGGGGATACGGATTTGATATAGATACTTATATACCAAGCGGTCTGTATCTGGCAAAAATAACCAGAAAGGGCAAAGAGATATTGCGCCCCATTACGGTGGAAGCCAAGCAGACTCAGACCATAACAATTAACTGGGACGAATAGCCTATTCTCAGAAAGACCTCCGAGATTGTAAAACCTCGGAGGTCTTATGTTTGTTGAAAGGAAAAAGAATCATGAAAAAAATCATCATATATGTGATTGCGTTCATTGCTCTGTTTTCAACTTCTGCGAGCGCAAATCCGTGCGGACTGCTGACAGACATTAACGGCGACAACAGAATAGGCACGGAAGAAGCAATATACGCCTTGCAGATGATCGCTGAAATAAGGTCAGGGGATATAACATTGCGGGATGCCCTATGTGCATTAAGGACACTTGCAGGAATTGAAGATCATTCTTATCTGACGGTTAAAAATTACATAGGAACGTGGCAAGGCAACGGCAAGTTTGAAAACCACAGGTGGACAGGCACGGTAACTCTGGAACTCTCCCTTGAAGGAGATGCATTAACCGGCACAGTTACATTTGAGGGAGGCCAACCCTTTGAAATCAGCGAACCCCTGACAAACGGCAAACTCATTTTTCCCCTGCCGAATTATGATCCGGACACCCCCGAATGCGCCAACTGGGATGTTACAATCACCACAGCAGTTGACAGCACATTGAAAAGCATGAATCTCAAAACTGCCGGAACCTTCTGCGGCAGAGATGGCGGTGAGCATGATACACTTTCGGCAATACTCGTTAAAACAAACCAGGATGCCCAGTCCCGAAAACGGGGAATATCATGGCAAACCCCTGCAGACAGCATCCCCATTGTTCAGGGACAAGGTCTGCACAGGAACAGATGAAAGCGTCATTTACACAGATACAGAAATAAACAGCGACGGAAAGACTGGTTCTACAAACATGGCGGCCCTACGGGCCTCTGAATGGACTGATCCGGAACCCCGTATAATCCCCATGAAGGAAACCGGGTTTTTCCCCAAAAACCCGCTTTTTTCATTTAACACCTCTTTTCTTTTTCGTTGCA
>JAOZLU010000642.1 GCA_029934695.1 Desulfobacterales bacterium
ACGTTCACGGCGATGACCTGATCAGCCGGAAGCAGGGCGGCGAAGTCCGTTATTATGTTTATGACGGCCACGGCTCCGTGAGACAACTGACAGATGCAGACGGAGCGGTCACGGACAGCTACATTTATGACGCCTTCGGAAACCTCAGAGATCATCTCGGAGACAGCGATAACCGCTATCTCTATGCCGGGGAGCAGTACGATCCGGCTTCGGGGCTGTATTACCTGCGTGCAAGGTATTACGGTCCGGCAAACGGGCGGTTTCTGACGCATGATCCCTATGTCGGAAATCCGCAGGAGCCGGTCACACTTCATAAATATCTGTATGGGAATGCGAATCCGGTGATGTACACTGATCCGAGCGGAAAGATGTCCATTCTTCAGATATGGACAGTCGCGACGATATACACTTCCCTGATATCAGGAATCTACACTTCCGTGTCTCACAGCCTGTCCGACCTCCCTCCGTATATATGGAGCGGAACCATGGGAGTGGGACACATCTCCCTCACTTCCAGAAAAATAAGCCCGTCGGCCGGGCTCCTGCTTGTCTATCTCAGCAGGGTGAGGCAGCAGGGCCGGGATAAGACGGAAAACGCCAATGAAGTCTATCTTCTGCTGCTGTGGGGGTATTCATGGGGAAAAAGCGGAGTGTCCGTGGTTGTTCCGATTCCTTATCTGATGTCTTTTGAGGTGTACACACCGGGTATTATGGGGAAAGCACCCGGGCTTCTCCAAGGACCCGCTTTTTTCTTTTCAGCCGCCGCAACTGTCGGAAAAGGCGACAGTCAGGCCCCTTCCTGGCTCAGGAGACATGTGACTGTTCCCGGTACGGGAGTCGGCTTAGGATATGCTGCGTTGCTGATGGGGATGGGCTATTCCATAGGCCCCAGTTTTATACTTGGTCATGACACCGGTATTGATCTGCTGACAGGCTTCTGTCTCAGAGCCAGAAACTGAGATGTTCGGCTATGGCAGAACGGCCTCTCTATGAGGAACTGACATATTTGCTGTTTGAAAGGTAATCATATCCCATGCCTGTCTCCATGCATGAGACGAATCACATACATACTTTTCAAATACCCTCTGAGGAGGTGCATACAAATGAATTATTTATTAGTATTATGGTGTGTCATCTTTACAATCATACTAATAGCAGAACCCGCTGTTCTCACGGAGTTTCATATGAAAATGTTAGGACACATAACCGCGCTGTGGATTATCATCTATGAAATCATAATGATAACGGGGATAACTGAACTTGACAGATACAAGCGGCTGACCGCAATTTTCATAGTGATGCTTATTCTCACAGGATACTGCCTGGGAATTGTCAGAAATCTGGCCCAGATTGTGCATCTTCTTATGGCGGTAATACTTTTAAGCGTGGGCCTGAAAGGCAGTCTCCTTTTTCTTTGGCAGATGTTGAAAAATCGGAATGGATATGTTTATGACAAGGATGAACTTCATCTCATAATATTTATTCTTATACTCTCCTTAATATATATTATCACAATTGTCAAAAAATGGGACTGTATTGACAGCGGTTTTATTGATATCACACATTGGTCTCCATGTTGAAATGTTCAGCTTATTTAAAAGATGGTGATTTTGCCCCCGAAAATGCGATTTTTGTTGTGTACGGGGTCGGGCCACAGTAACTCATTGATATTAAAATAATTACCTGCTTATTTTGGCTTCAAAAAGGGCCTATATTGCCTTTTTTGGGGCCAAAAAGGGCGATATAGGAAAAAATCTCAGAATTCTGTGACGCTCCTTCTGATGCCGAAAAGTGCGACACAGGTTCTGAAAACGCCTGTTTTTGGTCCTGTCTCACTTACTTTTCAATATCCTGGCGTGGTCCGACCCCGCTCACCACGAAATCTTCTGACAACGGCATATCCGGGCGGTAAAACAATAAGTCACACTTACGATGCGGAGGGGAACGCCCTGAGTACGACCGACAGGGGCGGGAACACCACATCATATAAATACGATGTGCTGAACCGTGTGACTGAGATCACCCATCCGGGCGGCGGTGTCATCGGCATGGAATATGATGCCGGCGGCCTGACTGCGACCGTTGACGAAAGAGGAAAGAGAAGCTCCTTCGAGTGGAATTCGGTCGGAAAGCGGACGAAGATCACGGATGCACTCGGCAATGTCACCCGCATTGAATATGATGCGAACGGGAATGAGAGGAGCGTCACCGATGCCGAAGGCAACACGGTCACTTATGAGTGCGATGCCCTGAACCGACGGATTAAGACGATTTTTCAGGACGGCACATTCACCTCGGCGATGTACCACGGCGACAGCGGAGACAACAAGGCTTCGGAGACGGATCAGGCCGGAAGGATGACATCTTTCGGTTATGATTCGGCCGGCCGCCTGAAAGAGGTGACCGATGCGAAGGGCGGCATCACCCTGTTCACATACGACGAAGTGGGCAACAGGCTGACGCAGAGCGATCCGAACGGAAATACGAAATACTGGCATTACGATGATCTCGGAAGAGCCCTGAGACACAGGCTTCCCGAAGGAACGGCGGAGGAGAGTTATGCTTACGATCCGAACGGGAACGTCGTTGCAAAGACCGATTCCAACGGCGACACGGTCGAATATGAATATGACGGCCACAACCGCCTGACAAAGAAGGCGTATCCCGACGGTTCCGAGGTGTTGTTCACATACACGGACAACGGGCGGCGGAAGACGGTCACGGACGCACGGGGCGTCACCGGATATGAATATGATACCCTGAACCGCCTGAGAAAAGTGACAGACCCCGACGGCACGGAGATATCATATACTTACGATGCGAAGGGAAACCGCACCTCGGTGACTGTTCCGTCAGGAAGGACCGATTATGCCTATGACGACCTGAACCGGCTGAAAACCGTCACTGACCCCGACGGCGGCGTGACGAGTTATGTTTATGACAGGGTCGGGAACAGGAAAAGCGTGACATATCCCAACGGAATCGTTGCGGAGTATATGTATGACCGGCTGCACCGGCTCATAAAGCTTGAGAACCGGAATGCGGCGGGCGATCTGATATCGGGTTACATTTACACGCTCGGTCCGGCGGGGAACCGTGAGCAGACTGAGGAGCTGCACAGCGGCAGGGTTGTGAGATATTCCTACGATGAACTCCACCGGATGACGGCCGAGGAGATCACAGATCCGGTTCTCGGAAATGAGACGATTTCTTACGCCCATGATGCTTTCGGAAACCGGCTGGCAAAGGGCAGTTCCGGCGGTACGATCTCTTATTCGTATAATGACAATGACGAGCTTGAGGCGGAAAGCGGTCTGACTTACGGCTACGACGACAACGGAAACACCGTGAGCAGAAATGACGGAACGGATACTGTTGCCTACGGCTACGATTATGAGAACAGGCTTGTCTCCGCCGGTTCTGTCGGGTATGCTTATGATACGGACGGGATCAGAGTCGGTTCCGCAAACGGCGGTTCGGTGACGGATTATCTCGTTGACAAAAACCGTCAGTATGCCCAGGTTCTGGAAGAGAAAGGCGCTGCCGGCTCCGTGAGCTATGTTCACGGCGATGATCTGATCAGCCGGAAGCAGGGCGGAGAAACCCGCTATTATGTTTATGACGGCCACGGCTCAGTGAGACAACTGACCGATGCAGACGGAGCAGTGACGGACAGCTACATTTATGACGCTTTCGGAAATCTGAAGGATCATCTCGGAGAGAGCGACAACAGGTATCTGTATGCCGGAGAGCAATATGATCCGGATGTGGGGCTGTACTATCTCAGGGCGAGGTATTACGACCCGGAGAGCGGGCGGTTTCTGACGCATGATCCTTATCAGGGGAGGCAACATGAGCCGGTTA
>JAOZLU010000643.1 GCA_029934695.1 Desulfobacterales bacterium
TAATTATATTATAAGTTTTTTATGACACATTTTAAAAGAAAAGGGATAGGATAATGAAAATTTTGTCGTACAAAATTCTGAGTTTTGCTTTGATTCTGGGACTGCTTGGCATGATGATTGGTTGCTCTGATTCTGATGATGAGGTGTCCGCCCTGAGGATAACCCCCGGTATTCTGGAACTCTCGCCAAATGAAACCGGGACGTTCATTGTGGAAGGAGGCAGTTCCCCCTATGAGAGTGTCATCAGCAGCGACGATGCAGTGGTAAGCGCTTCGTTAAACGAAAATATACTGACCGTAACCGGTGAGGCGGAAGGTGCGGCCACGATCACGGTTTATGATGCTGACGGTTATGCAGAGACAGTTGAGGTTATCGTAAAACCAGCCGAGATGAAGTTCACGGTCATTCATGTGACGGATACTTCGACTGATTTGGGGCTTATCGTCACCAGCGTGGATGAGAGCAAACAAACTTATGACAGCGGACGGTCTGACACCATGCCCGCCGATATTCGAGAAGCCGCGAAGAAAATTTGCTTGGAGGACGGTGTCAGCGATCCCGATCTTCTCGAAAAATGCATCACAGACGAGGAATGCCTCATTCTTGAGGCAGCGGAACAGATCTGCACAGGGGAGGGTGTTACGGATACTGAACTTCTGGAAGAATGCATCATCCTCAAGGCTGCGGAACGAATCTGCACAGAAGAAATTACAGACCCCGAGCTTTTGGAAGAATGTATCCAAGGTATCCAAGCAAGGGAAGAGGAGAAAAGGGAGGAAACCCTTGCGCTGTTTGGTGACAAAAATGAGCAGGGACAGTTGATGAACATTACAAAGACCGTGCTTGTCTCGAACTCAGCCCCTTGCAAAGCTGTCCAGATAAACTTCGGGAATATCGGAAACGATTATTTGCCGACATCCATAGAGTTTCCGGACGGGACAACGATGGAAGTTGAGGAATACAAAAGAAGCGATCCGTCTGTCCCGGAATCACTCATTACCGAAGCGTCGGTAAAAATCACCGAGCCTGATGGCAACATCATTTATGATGATATCATTCTTCCGGATCCTGAAAAATTCAACAAAGCCAAGATAATTGTGGACGACTATCCGGAAGACCAGCGACGGCGAAATGATTCTCAGAACGGTGTGCTTTGTATGGAGGTGATGGATGAATTCCTGAAGGCCACTGACAATCTTGTGTGGGGTGTTTCACAGCTTGCATCAGTATTTGCATGCGGTGCCGCAGCAACCACAGCCGTTTTGTCAGGAGGTATAGCGGTTCCTTTGGCTGTATGGGCGTGTGGGTCAGTGGTTTTGAACGGGCTTGACAAAATTGCAGATGTGGCAACGGGCGGCAATTCTCCATTAGAAACTGTTAACGAGCTGAATAGTATCGGAGGAACTCTTTTTAGCTGTGCAACCGGAGATGTCGGAGGTTGCGGCTTGGGTATTGCTAACGGAATTTATGGTTTGCTGAGAGATTCAGGAGTGTTGTCGCCCCAGTCTTTGTGTGACGAACCAATTAAAGGTGTTTCAAACGGCGATCCCCATCTGTATACTTTCGATAATCTGGCATATGATTTTCAGGCGGTGGGTGAATTTCTTTTTGTCAAATCTCTTGATTCGGACAATCCTTTTGAGGTTCAGGTGCGGCAAAAAGCATGGGGAGATCGAACCGATGTCGCTATTACACAGGCTGTTGCTATGGATGTGGCAAGTGATAAAGTCGGATTTTATTCAGACCAAAATTCTGTGACTTTTATCAATGGAAGTCCGCAAAAACTGACCGAAGGTGATTTTATATTGCCCGGAGGAGGACGCATTAACAAACAAGGTTCACTTTACACTGTAATATGGCCGGAGGAATCCGGCATGGTCATGGTAAATAATTCTTTCTGGGGAATTTTGGTACGCGTATATATTACCGATTTGTATAAGGGACAATTGATCGGTCTGTTGGGCAACGCTGACGGCGATCCGCAAAACGATATTAACAAACGGGACGGCACTAATCTGGGGACAAACTTGGACTTTGCCATGCTTTATCCCAACTATGCCGACAGTTGGCGCATATCTCAGGAGGAATCATTGTTTGATTACGCATTTGGCGAAACTACGGAAACCCTCACAGATCGTAGTTTTCCACGTATTCTCGCAAGAATGGCCGATTTACCCGATGATGCACGGGCTGCTGCCGAGCAGGTGTGTCTTGAAGCTGGCATTTCCAATCCGGTTCTCTTGGAGGATTGCATTCTTGATGTTGCGCTGACAGGAGAAGAAGGGTTTGCCCAACTTCCGCCGGATCTGGTCGCTCCGGGGACAATGAAAGTTGAGGTTGCACCTCCAACCACATCTGCTAAATCCGCAGTTCATGGAGATGATAATTGTTTTATCTCAACAGCAGCTAATTAATTAGGCGATTTTCAGAAAAAAATGTCCCTCAGTCTTTGTTGTCTCTCTGTGCGGGAACAGAAAAGGCCACACAGAGGCACAAAGACGCATAGGAGGGTAGTCTCTGGAACAGAGAAAGAACTGTGCAGTCAGGGATATTCTATTCTTGAAAAACAAAAAAAATCAGGAGGCAAATGAAGATGAAAAAAATAATCATAATGATGGGTTTTGTTTTGCTCTTTTCTACAAGCAACCTTTCCGCTTCTTTGAACCGAATTTCTTCTTGTGATGGCAGTTTTGATCCGCCTTCTTCCCAGGAAAAATTGCTTTATGAACTGATAAACGAATACAGACAGTCTTACGGCCTGCCACCCATCAGATTGTCAAAGTCGCTTACCCATGTGGCAAGAACCCATGTGCGTGATCTTGAGGCATATCCTCCTTCAGGAAGCTGTAATCTGCATTCCTGGTCCGAGGATGGCCCCTGGTCCTCTTGCTGCTATACATCTGACCATGCCCAGGCTTCATGTATGTGGGACAAGCCGCGTGAGTCAACCCCTTATTCGGGCAAGGGATATGAAGTATCAACAGGACCCTGCACAAGCTGTGGCCCGGAGGCTGCTATTGAAACATGGAAGAGTAGCCATTATCATAATGCAGTAATTCTGAATCAGAATAATTGGAGCAGTTATACATGGGAAAGTATAGGCGTAGGTATTTACGAAGGTTACGCCAATGTCTGGTTCGGTGAGGAAGAAGATCCATGCGGATATTGGGATGGAGATGAACAAGATTGTGCCGGTGTTCCCGGCGGATCTGCTTATCTTGATGATTGCGGAAACTGCGTCGGTGGTAATACAGGCTTAAACCCGTGTACCAAACCTGAAACAAGCTACTCCACAGATCCCAATGATTTAAAACCAATGCTCGGCGCAACATGGGAGTTCACTCATGATATTCATACAGATACGCTGACCTTCAGAACAGAAATCACAACCAATGATGATGGCAACGTAACTTTGGTGTATTATGATCAGAATTTGGACTTCGGAGCGATTATGTACGGCGAACTTCCCTCTGACTTGGAATTAGGAGAGCGTGGATTTATCGCGGTCACTCTCGAAGATATGGAAGAACCAAAGCATGCCTACATCTTTACAATCGCCGGTGACACAGCAACCGGATACTGGATCGGAGAATTCACAGACCCTTATCCGTTGACAGGAACAAAGCTCTCAGATTCATCTCATGCTGCTCCTGAAGACTTGGAACCAATGATCGGCACAACATGGGAGTTCACCTACAACGGTCAGACAGATACGCTGGCCTTTTCCTCAGAGACCTCAACCAATGATGATACCGTAGGTTTGGTGTATTATGATCAGAATCTCGACTTCGGAGTGATTGTGTACAGCGAACTTCCATCTGACTTGGGATTAGGGGAACATGGATTTGTCGCAGCCACCTTTG